>JAPSKG010000136.1 GCA_031177795.1 Domibacillus sp. | reverse complement strand
AGAGCCGGGATGATGCCTGTTGCTCCAATCGTTCAAAAGAGCGCAGAGAAAAACGGATCGTCACAAAAGGAATAAAGATCAGCGTAAACAAAGTTAACACTGGTGAAAATAAAAATAACAACACAGCAGCAAACCAAAACAGCAAAATAGCGCAAGCTGTCTGCACATCTGAAAAAACGAGAACAAAGGAAGTTTTCAACAAAGCCAATCCTGTTTTCTCGTAATGGACAAGACAGGGAAATAAAGCTGTTCCTATCAAAAGCCAAAGCAGGCAAGCAGAACCCGCTAAAGACAAAAACAGCAGTTTCCAGCCGGTTTGCAGATGCAAAACAAAAACCAAGTCTGCCATTAATACCACGCTTGCTAACAGCCACCCGTTCCCCACCAGTGCTCCTTGTTTAAAATGACGCTGGAACAAGCAAAAAAAACTGCGGATGACACTGTCATTCCCATTGGTTTTCCACTCTCTCAGCACAGCCATAGCCGCAGCTGTAGACGGTCCAATGGTGATTATGGGCAAACAGCCTATTATCCATAAAACATTTAAAATGAAGATATTGGCCACTGGCCTGACAAGCCCTGCAGTTTTTCCGTTCCAGACATTCATCTTAATTCATCCTTTCTTTTTACGGTCGAATTGATTGAATCACCAGTTTTTCATATTCAGCTTGATTTGACGAAGCACGAAATTCCACTGCCTCAATGGAATCGACAGAATAAAACAAATCGGTCATTACAAAACGGCCTTCATTAACAAACAACTCGATAGAAGCCCTGTCAACCAATAAAAAAGCTTCCTGGAATACATCTATCGGCATAACGTCAATGCTTGGAAATTGTTCAGAAAACTCAACCAACCCGCTTTTGGTTCGATCAATTCGTACCTGGTGGGCAGATTGGTCAATCACAATGTCTAATTGGGAACTTTCGCTTTTTAACCGGACCGTAAAAGTGGGTGAATCAATTTGTTTCATTTTTAACTGAACGGTAAACGGAGCTGCTGTTACTTTTACAACAAGCGGATTTTCCAAACAGAACGTTCCTTGCTCCTCTTTAAAAACAAGATGTTTTTCCAGCTCGCCAGAAAAGACCGGTTTTTGAATGAGCTGATAGTCTCCTCGCTTGTTTTCAAGAAAAAGCTTTCTAGGTATTGACATAGATCCTCTAAAATTATCGGTAGGGGTTTGATTAGCGTACTGCCAGTTGTTCATCCAGCCAATCCAAATCGGCTGTTCCGTTCCGCTCCATGTAACCGCTGCGTAAAAATCGCGTCCCCAGTCCGCCCACTTTTCTTCTTCTTTTTTTTGGTCTGTCACAAATACAGTGCCGTCAAAGTCTCCTGTGAAATATTGAATAGCAGAGCCGCCATTTGGGCCGCCGGGATTTATACTCACAATTAAAACCCATTTTTTAAATTTTTCTCCTTCCACATCCAGGAAAATTAAATCCGGGCACTCCCACACTCCTCCGTGGGCACCGTGTGCTTTACCAAAAGAAGAAAGGTAGTTCCAATCTTTCAAGTTAGGTGATCCGTAAAATTGAATATGATCTCCACAGGCAAGTGACATAATCCATTTAGATGACTCTTCATGCCAAAAAACTTTTGGGTCTCTGAAATCTTTTATGCCCGGATTTGAAATAACCGGGTTTCCTTTGTATTTCACCCATGTTCGGCCACGGTCATTAGAATAAGCAATGCTTTGCTTTTCATTGTCTTCTCCGTGATGAGTAAAAACAGCAACCAGTACCGCTTCTTCCCCCGTTTGGAATCCGCTTGTGTTTTGCCAGTCAACTACCGCACTGCCTGAGAAAATTTGCCCCAATTCATCAGGGTACAAAGCGATTGGAAGCTCTTCCCACGTGTTCAAGTCGGTCGACACCGCATGGCCCCAGTGCATGGGGCCCCATATGGTGCTGTGAGGATGATACTGATAAAATAAATGATATTCTCCTTTATAATAAACAAGGCCATTCGGATCATTTATCCAGTGTTTAGACGGGCTAAAATGCACAGCCGGCCGAAACGCCTCTTTTTTCATTTGCACATCGTTTTTCAAAAAAATCATCCTTTCACGCCACTTGATGTAATGCCTTGCACGTAATATCGCTGGAAAAACACAAAAATCAAAATAACAGGAATTGTTGTTAGCGACAGTGCGGCCATAATTTGGCCGTACTCAATATTATTGTCGGTAAACAAATATTGAATCCCTACTTGAACGGTACGGATTGATTCATCTGTTGCAACGATTAAAGGCCACATAAAGTCACTCCAGTGACTGACAAACGTCAAAATCGCTGCTGTGGCAAAAACCGGTTTAGAATTAGGAACCACCACTTTCCAAAACGTTTGCCATGGATTTGCTCCATCAAGCATCGCTGCTTCTTCCAGCTCTTTTGGAATGCCCATGAAAAACTGGCGGAACAAGAAAATATTAAAAGCAGAAGCGATAAATGGAACAATCAACGCCGGATATTCGTTTATCCAGCCAAAGTTATTTACTACAATATACAAAGGAATCAGCATGCTCTCAAACGGAACCACGTACAAAGCAATGATGACAATCAAAATAAAATCACTGCCAGGAAACTTTAACTTCACGAGTGCATATGCACAAAGAGAATTTACAATTAAGCCGAAAATGACAATCATGCTAACGGAAAACAAGCTGTTCCACATGTAATGGAAGAAATTTGCGCGATCCGAAAATAAAATTTGGATATAGTTATCCAGTGTCATATCTTTTGGCAAAAAAGCTGCAATGCCCATGTCTTTAAAAATGAGTGTTTCTGGTTTTAATGAAGCCACAATCATCCAAAGAAGAGGAGCAATAAATAAAAACCCAAGCAGCAAAATGGCCAATGTAGTGACTGTTTTCCCTATTTTCTGTTTTGTTTGATGCCGCATTGTAACCACTCCTTACTGCTTTAATACTTTCTTTAAAATAAGCGATGCTGCCAGTACGATTATGAAGAAAACAACGGCAATCGCGGATGAATAACCGACGTCACGAAACTGAAATCCATTTTCATAAAGCATAAATACCAATGTTTTAGTAGAATCACTTGGCCCTCCGTTGGTCATCACATATGGCTGAATAAATAAGCGGAATGCTTGAATCGTTGTGATGATTAAAACAAAACCGGTTACATGGCTAATAGATGGAATAGTCACATTGCGAAACTTTTGCCATACATTCGCTCCGTCCATTTCCGCTGCTTCATAAAGCTCTTCCGGCACTTCTTTTAACCCTGCCAGGAAAATCATCATTTGAAAACCGGCCGCCTGCCATACTGACATGAAAATAATGGAATTCATTGCTTGATCGGGGCTAAGCAGGAATGGCTGGTTTTCAATACCGAAAAAGTTCAATGTATTATTAATCAGCCCGCTGTCTACGTTGTATAAAAATGTCCATAAAATCGCCACTACTACCATGGAAGTAACCACTGGGCTAAAAAAGAAAATGCGGCCAAGCCCGGCTGCTTTCACTTTTTTATTGACTAAAAGAGCCAGCCCTAATGCGACCGCACTTTGGATTGGCACAACTAATGCAGTGAAATACAATGTGTTTTTTAATGCTGTTAGAAAAACCGCATCTTTAAAAAGACGAATGTAATTATCGAGGCCTGTAAACTCTTTTCCATCCGGGTTTAACATGTTGTAATTCATAAAGCTGTAGACAAACGCTAAAACCACGGGCAAAATCAAAAAGGTAAACAATAAAACCAAAGCGGGCAGTGAAAAAACAACCCCCAGCCATCGTTTTTGCGTTTCATAAGTAAACGATTTTTTTTCCACATTTACAGATGTAATTGTTTTTTCCATTTAAACCACCTTTTTAGCAAACAGGCAATCATTGAATATGATTGCCTGTTTAAAATGTTGTTATTGTTTCCGTTCAATATCTGTATCTACTTCTTTCGCTACTTTATCCAGTTCTTCTTGTACATCGCCCCCGAGGAAAATATTTTGTACCGCTTGCCCATATTTTGTTGATAAAACCGGGTAAGACGTAGTAGATGGACGCGGGTGGGCTGTTTTTAACACTTGATCTTTAAGAACATTTAATGGCTCTTTGTCCCATTCAGCCAATTCTGCAAATGCGTCTGACCGTGCTGGCGGCTTGTCTTCTACTGCAGCAAGTTTTAATACGTTTTCTTTTGTGTGAATGAAATTCAGCAATTCGGCAGCTGCTTCTTTATCCTCTGCACTTGTGGAAACACCCCATGCCCAGTCGCCTGAAGGAGATACTTGTTCTCCAGTTGGGCTCTTCGGATAATATGTGATGCCCCATTCTGTATCCGGATAATCTTTTAATTTAGCCCATTCCCATGAGCCCATAAGCATCATTGCAGCTTTCCCATCTTCAAATTCAGTTGGTGTCGGCTGAAGGTTCACCAGTCCTTCTTTAGTAAATGTTTGCAAATACTCCAGTGCCTCCACTGTTTTCGGGCCGTTTACGTGTCCATCCGCTTTTGACCCATCTTCCGCAATAAAACTTCCGCCATTGCTCCACACAGTCGGCCCTGTAAAGTAAATAATCCATTCGCCATAATCAAGCGTCCAGTTCACGCCATAAATGCCTTTTTCTTTGTTGGTCAATTTTTTTGCAGCGTCATAAAATTCATTCCATGTCCAGGCTTCTTCTAATGTTTTTGGCGGCGTAATCCCTGCTTCTTCAAGCATTTTCACGTTGTAGAAAAGGGCTACAGTTGATTCTGTCGGCCCAACGGCATACAGTTTATCTTGAAACGTTCCTTGCTTGATAACGGAATCAACAAATTGATCTTGTTCTTTGACCATCCCATCAATTGGCTGGATAATTCCGGCGTCCGCGTAGTTCGCCACGTTTGGTCCATCCATTGCCAACAAATCTGGTAATGTATTGCTTGTTGCAGCGGCTGATACTTTATCTTCATAAGCGTATTTATTTCCGCGTGGAATAAATTCAATTTCCGCTTCAATTTCACCATCATGCTCCTGGTTAAACTGGCTAATAATTTCTTTATAAGCCGGGCTCATGTCCCCCTCCGGATACCAGAGCGTCAGTTTTGTTTCTCCTTCGCTTCCGCCCGCATCCGCATTTTTGTCGCTGCCGCAAGCGCTTAGCGTCCCAAGTGACAGCATTGCAGCGGTACTTAAAACCAATAGTTTTTTCATTTCGTTCCCCCCTGTAAGTTGTAAAGCGTTTTCATATTCTTATCTTAAATCAAGTAAACCGCTTTCAAAATGAGGCATTTCTCTTTTTAATGTTGAAATTTCTCTAAAAACAAAAACACCTTTTTCGTTGAAAAGGTGTTTTTACTTTGTTTGCTGTTTTCGGTATTCGCTTGGCGTTTGATGAAGTCTTTTTTTAAAAACTTGACTGAAATAACGCTGGTCTGTATAGCCTACTTTTTCTGCCACTTCGTACGTTTTCATTTGAGTGTGAACAAGAAGAAAGCACGCTTTTTCCAACCGGTACCCTGTTAAATAATCTAAAAAAGTAGAGCCGGTCACTTGTTTAAACAATAAGCTGAAATAACTGACACTCATGTCCGCCCGGGCTGCGGCTTGATCAGCACTAATATCTTCATGAAAATGTTCTTCAATAAACCGGACAGCTTCTCCAATAGAATCTGCGGCCGATTTTTTGGATTGATAACTTGCCGATAGTTCTTTCAAAAATAATACCCTTGAATTCGCTAAGTGCTGAATGCTCATCCATTTCTGAAGTTCTTCAACAGCTGGCTTTACCTCTGCTTCTTCTGTAATGGGTGCACCAATTAATATGTTGCAGTCGTGTGTAGTACAGTCCCTCAGGCAGCTTTGCAGAGCCAGCAGCTCTTCCACCGGCCATTCTACAAGAAGTATGGTCACATGACTTGTAAGAGCATAGCGAAAATGCTTAACTGTCAGGCTGGGAAACAAAAACTCAACCGGCTGTTCAGCAGCATTTCTTTTTTCAATTAAAACTGGGACAAGCTCTTTGTGAAACAGAATTTTTTCTTTTTGTTCAGAACCTATTGTGAGCAGTTCGTACAGCTTGTGTTTTTTGCTCTCATGTTCTCTTTCTGCTTTTTCTTTTATTTGTTGAATGCCGCGTTCAATGCATTGTTGCAGTTCATCGTAATCGATTGGTTTTAAAATATAATCAAGGGCGTGGTATTTTAATCCTTCTCTTGCATATTCAAATTCATCGTATCCACTAACCAAAATGGCAAGAGGCTTTTTCGGAAGTTGATTCAGCTGTTTCAATAACTCTAACCCGGTCATTCCTGGCATTGAAATATCCGTTAACAGCAAATCAGCTTGATGCTGTTTGCAAAGAGTGTATGCTTCCTGCCCGTTTTTTGCTGTTCCGACCACTTCACAATGAAGGTTTGCCCATGGAATAATTAATTGCAAGTTTTTTAGAATCAATGCTTCATCATCGGCAATTACTACTTTAAACATCTTGCTCATCACCCCGTTT
>JAPSKG010000135.1 GCA_031177795.1 Domibacillus sp. | reverse complement strand
TTTCACCTTTTTCAAAAAAAAAGGCCGCCTTTTAAAAGGCGGACTCTGTGTTTTTATTCATTTCGATTTATATAATGCTGCAATTCTTTCAACAATAAGTGAAATCCGCCGCTGGCCAGTGTGATCGTAAGGATGAATGTTGTAAACATGAATAGGAACAAATTCATTTTTGGCAAGCTCCTTTTAGTTATCCGTTAAAGCCAGTATAACGGCTGACGATTACAGCAAGGTAACAAGCGGATTAAATCATATTACGATTAAATTAAAAAGTGAAATATTCCCTTTTCCAATTAAAGTAAGCAAACCGAAAATAACTATGCCAGGTCACTTAATTGTTTTTTATATTCTTTACCATCTGTTTTACTTTTCTTCAAGATCAACAAAAAAAGCTGGTCCGGACAAAAGTCGAACCAGCTTTTTTTTATTGCAATTCAATTTGCTTTGTTTCACGTCCAAACAAAGCCAGGACAATAACTCCAATTACAATGCTTGCACAAAACAAGCCGAAAATAAAGCCAATAGATTGGCCTGCACCAACGAGTGAGCCCACTAAAAGCGGTCCTAAAATACCGCCAATGCGGCCAACCGATGCGGCCATTCCTGAACCTGTTCCGCGAATAACCGCCGGATACTGCTCAGGTGTATATGCGTAAAGGGCCCCCCATGCTCCAAGGTTAAAGAAAGAAAGAAAAATACCAGAAGCCATCAGCATAGCTGTTGTTTCTGCGTTTCCAAAAACAAGTGCTGACGCTGCAGTTCCAAGCAAATACGTAACAAGCACAAATTTCCGGCCGGCCCGCTCAATTAACCAGGCAGCCGAAAAATAACCAGGCAGCTGGGCGATTGTCATAATCAGCACATACTCAAAGCTTTTAATCATGGTAAATCCTTTCATTACCATTACACTTGGGAGCCAAAGAAACATGCCGTAGTAAGAAAATACAACAGTAAACCAAATCACCCAGAGCACAAGGGTTGAACGGGCATGTTTTTTTGACCATACGTCACGTATGTTTTGCCCAATTGTCCGCTTTTCCGCTTTTTGGGGTGAGAAAGCTGGTGAATCCGGCAATTTCAAGCGCAAGTATAACGCATAAAACGCGGGCAATGCACCAATAAGAAGTGCTGCCTGCCACCCATATGACGGAATAACAAAATAAGAAATTAATGCAGAAAGCAGCCAGCCGAATGCCCAAAAGCTTTCAAGAAGCACTACCACCCGGCCCCGGTCTTTTGCCGGCACACTTTCTGATACAAGCGTCGACGCCACTGGCAATTCTCCGCCAAGGCCCATGCCGACAAAAAAGCGCAAAAGCAAAAACGCGCCTAAAGCTGTTGTAAAAGCAGATAACCCGCTTGCAATCGAGAACAAAAGCAACGTGATAATAAAAATGTTTTTTCGGCCAACCCGATCTGCATAAATACCGAACAGCAAAGCGCCGGCTGCCATTCCAATGGAATTGACGCTTCCAATCCAGCCCATTTGCTCTGGTGTTAAATTCCAATCAACTTTCAAGGCAGCGATAATAAAAGCAAGCATGCCGACGTCCATGGCATCAAACATCCAGCCAAGCCCTGCTACACCAAGCAGCTTTTTTTGTGAGATTGTTTTCTGAGACATTTATCTTTCTCCTGTCTTTACAGTTGTTTTTACTCCATAACTATAGACAAGCCTTGTTAAAAAAACAAGCTTTTTTCGACAAAAATCACTCACACTTTATTTTTCCCGGCAGCTTTTTTTATATCCCTTGCTAAGCGTACTGTATTAAGGTTTTGGTAGCCGTCCTTGTGCGATCAAATCATCTTGAATGTCCCGAAACCGATTAAACTTTTTATGCGATATGCCTTTTTCATCTAATATTTCCGGGAGAAATCCTGTAGCATAAGTAACATCTGCCACTGCTGCCGGATGTGAGTCCGGCTCACTGTCGCCGGCAAAGTAAATAAAGTTATACTTCTTTTTTAGCCGCTTGATAACAGCGGCTTTATCAATTCCATATCGTTCGGAATAACTCCAGTGCCCTGTGTCGATGTCCAAATAAATGTTTTTGTCCCGATATATCCCTTTATTTGATAGCACAGTGATATTTTCAAGGCCGAGATTTTTGATAATCAGGTCGATATAATAATTTGTTCCTGCACTTAAAATGTAAAAGTCACCGCCTGCCGCTTGCACCAGGCGCACAAAATCTGGCACGTCTTCATCAATGGGGACTGTTAAAATGTCCTTGTAAATTTGTTCTTGGTCCTGGTTAATAGACGCAAACACTTTACTCAGAAAATCAATGTCTTTCCATTCACCGCTTTTCCACTTTTTGTGTAATTCACGTCCTTCTGGAAAATAACGTTCAATTACAAGCCAGTAAAAATCTTTTTTTGAAATCGTGCCGTCAAAATCAGACACAAACGCCCATTTTTCCATTGAGTCCCTCCAAATGCTTTCATATTGGTACAACAGCAGAACAATTAGCGTTTTATTTCTTTTCCCTGTTTAACAAACTTGCCAAACACATGCATGAAAGAAAAAACCGGTGTTTCCTCACCGGTTTTAAAAAATTATTGTTTCTCCGCTGGCCGCATGCACAGCTGCTTTTGAAACGAATTGTCCATGTAAACGGCAAAACTCCCCGTCATATACGTAAACAGGTTTTAATTCCAGGTGCGGCCTTATTTTCTCAAATGCTTCCGATTTAGATAGCACCGGCTTGACCGCTTTTTCATATTCATCAAACTGGCCAAGCATCCAGCTATTGTCCTGATAGCTGATAACTTCGTACGATTCTTTATCGAGTAAAAGCTTCCATGTGCGCGGAACGGCAGAAGTGTCTTTTATATTTGTCAGCCTCGCTTCAATTACGCCGCTTGACCGCTTGATATGTGAAAGCGCCCATTCTCCACTTTCTTTCGGTGCATAGCTTTGTAGAAAATCAAGACTTGCTTCGCGTATTTTCTTGTAACCCTTTTTTGTAATGGCTTTTGTGTCCGGGTGTTCTGGAAAATCAAACAGCTGATTTTCTTCCAATTCATCCGGCGCAAGATGCACAAGCTTGCGCTTTATTTTTTTGTTTTTTGCCGTTGTCCATTTAAGAATTTCCTGATTTTCTTGTAATGGCTTTCCTGTTTTATTATTGATAAACTGTTCATCTATGATGTAAGCAGGTATCCATTTTTTAGTTTTTTCAAACGGTATTTCCACAAATTCCAACCGTTCCCTGGCAATTGGCTCGATGCTTTCAAGTGTTAGCTGAAAATCGGCTTCTTCCACTTGCTCCGGCACATGACCATAAACCGAGAAAAAAATCAGCTTTTTTTGATCGTCAACGGAAACGTGAATGCGGCCTTCAGGAAAAACGGGGGTGCCTTTATAAGCTAATTGAAAAGAGAAAGAATGCTCTTTTGAATCAGCATCAATAAATTGCTCGCCGTACGCCCACCCGGTTTCCTGTTCTATCCACTGGATTATTTCCGGCTTGTCTCCCGTTAAAAACGAGAGTCCCCTAACCGGCGCTTTCCCGCCAACAAACACGGCATTTTTCAGCCGTCCTGTTTTAGCGTCAAGTTCCACAATAGCCGTGCCTTTTGGATTTAAATCAGCTTCTGTCCGCTCTGCTATTCCTGGCGGCAGCCACTCGGTAGTAAACCGGTAATCGGTTTTGTTCCAATCATTTTTTTCATAGCCTGTTACAGCAGAATAACGTGTGTACTCACCAAGGCCAAATTTATCTTTAATCATGTTTGTCCATTGCTGCAGTTGTTCCTGTTCCTTCATTTTGTTTTCCTCCGGTTACTTTTGCAAAAAGCCTTTTGACTTTATAAAATCCAGCATATACGCACGTCGCGGCTCCGATAAATAATCAGCCATTCCTTCTGTCCATCCCGCTGACTTGTTGTTTGTAGAACGGCTTGCGTAATAAGCGCGGATCACTTCATCATATTCATCAAGAAGCGTTTCGTATTTGGTTTCATCATACTCGTTTGTATGCAAAATGGCTTGTACAGGCAAACGGGGTTTTACTTCATTTGTTTGCGCTGGCACACCAAACGTCAAGCCAAAAAGCGGAATAACATGATCAGGCAGCTTCAGCAGTTTGCTGATCGGCTCCGGGTTGTTGCGGACACCGCCAATGTAACAAATGCCATAGCCTTTTGATTCGGCCGCTACCACAAAGTTTTGTGCAAGAAGTGCTGTATCTATTACTGCTACCAGGAAATTTTCCGCCGTTCCTGCTTCTACTGTTTTCCCGTGTTTATCTGCTGCGTAGTCGAGACGTTTTAAATCGGCACAAAAAACAAGCGCACGTGCTGCTCCTTTTATTTGCACCGGATTTTTTGAGAGCTCTGCTAACTGATTGCGCTTGTCCGGATCTATGACATCTACAATGGAATATGCTTGGACAAAATGAGAAGACGCTGCTGCCTGGGCCGCTTCGATTAATTCATGCAGCTGTTCATCTGTAACCGGGGCATCTGTGTATTTTCTCACTGAAGCATGCGCTTTTAACAATTCGATCATTACGCATCATCCTTTCGTTTTTTCCAAAAATAAATCAAAGCCTAAAATTGTTGCAGTGCCAATTACCACTGTCCAAAATGCCATGCTTGCGGTCAGCCATAAAGCAGTCCATTTTTTATCTGCACCAAATGACAAAGCGATAAATGCGGCAATATGAGTGCCAATAAATAAAGGACCAAACAGCGCCATGCCCGGAAGGCCGTATTTATTCATAATGGACCTTGCCCTTTCTATCTGCTTTGCTTGTTTTTGCCCCGGCTTTCTGCCTTCAAATCTTTTTTTTATCCATTGTTCTACTCTGGCAAAACCTAAAATAAGCAACAGCACCGTGATGGTATTGCCCCAAAACCCTAGAAACATGACCCAAAACGGCGACAGGCCACGAATAATGCCGACGGGAATAACAAGGGAAATTTCCAGCCACGGAACAGCTGCCGCCAAAAACACAAGCAGATATTCTATGTTACGCATTTGCTTTCCTCCAGTATGAACTTCTTTTACTTTAATGCACATAACTGGTCCGTGCAACCGTTAGCAAGCCTTTCCTCTTGCTTTCAAAAAAGCGGATTCATTTTAAAAACAGCACACTAGAAAGCAAAGTGAGCCGGCTTGCTTTTTCTCAGAGCAAATCAATTGTACTCCTGGCTACCCGCTGATATGATAACAAAAGAGCAATGCTTTTTAAGGAGGAAGTCATCTTGGCACAATCATTACAGGGAAAAAAAGCAATCATTACAGGCGGCGGCCGTGGGATCGGACGTGCAGTGGCCCGGGCGCTTGCTGCGGAAGGTGTGCATGTTGGACTAATCGGCCGCAATGAAGAACACGTTAAAGCCGTTGCAGAAGAACTAGGAACTGTAACTGAATTTAAAACAATGGATTCCTGCGGCCGTCAAATTATGGTGCCGGCAAAGCCAGAAATCCGTACGGCGTATGCAGCTGCCGATGTTGCTAATTTAGAAGAAGTAACAGAAGCTATCAGCAAAGTAAAAGAAAAGCTTGGCGGCGTTGATATTTTAATAAACAATGCCGGCATTGCCACATTTGGCAGTTTCATGGAGTTAAGCCCGGAAGAGTGGAAACGGAACATTGACGTGAATTTAATGGGTGTTTACTATGTAACGCGCGCCGTCTTGCCAGATTTGATTGAACAAAAATCAGGCGACATTATTAACATTTCTTCGACAGCCGGGCAAAAAGGCGCACCGGTTACAAGCGCGTATAGCGCATCAAAGTTCGGTGTTCTTGGTCTTACCGAGTCACTTGCACTTGAAGTGAGAAAGCATAACATCCGTGTTAGCGCGTTAACGCCAAGCACTGTTGCAACAGATCTTGCTTATGAAAATAACTTAACAGACGGCAATCCAGAAAAAGTGATGCAGCCAGAAGACCTGGCTGAATTCATTATTGCCCAACTGAAATTAAACAGCCGTACATTTATTAAAACAGCTGGACTTTGGTCAACAAATCCATAAAAAAGCGCGCCGGTTAAACTGGCGCGCTTTTTTATGCCATATCACTGGTCTTCAGCATGCTGCATAACCGGCTTTATAGTGGTTGCTATTGAAGATAATAAAGTTTGAAATAGTTTGAATTGGGGATAGTCGAAATGACGGCAATTCGTTAAGATAGAAATAAAGTGTTTTTGAAAGCAAGGTGTTTAATTATGGATCTTTTAACGAAAGATTTGCTTATTAATTTTTTGTTTATCCTTCTTCCTCTATGTTTGCTTCAACTTCTTTACTTATTAAAATATACATATCGTTTTAAGGAATTAGAAGAATGGACTTTTGCTCTTTTCCCGATTCTTTCTATTGCCCTATGCATGCTTTTTCCTGTTCTTATCAATGATGATTATATTTGGGATCTTCGGCGGATTCCTTTAATACTCGCTATGCTATATGGCGGGCCTGCATTAAGTACCTTCTTATTATCCATGATTGTT
>JAPSKG010000134.1 GCA_031177795.1 Domibacillus sp. | reverse complement strand
CCATAGCCGAGTACACTGAACAATAAATAAAAAGCAAAAAAGGCACGCTGCTATTTGGCTGAGAAGATTGTATTTTGGGTTTACATATTTAAGAATGTCTTCGCTCACGTGAATTTTCATTAAAAAAGCAAAAAAAGCAAATAAAATCATTGCCCGGCACACTTGTTGAAATTGAAATGCCACCTCTTCTCTCCTCCTATTAAAGCCCGCTTAAAAAACTGACGCACATAAACACCGTAACAGTAATAAGAGCCATTAAATAAAGAACAAATCTTGCTTTAAACACGCTAAAAAGCATAAGAGTATTTTTTAAATCCAGCATCGGCCCGTAAACCAAGAAAGCCAGGATCGATGACATTGGAAACAAGTTCCGGAAAGAAGCACCAATAAAAGCATCTGCTTCTGAGCAAAGCGATAAAAGAAAAGCCAGTCCCATCATCACAATAGTAGAAGACGCCCAGCCATCTCCCACTTGAAGCAAGGATTGCGCTGACACGTACGTTTGAACAAAAGCGGCAAAAAAAGCACCCAGAACCAGGTACTTGCCCATATCAAAAAATTCATCGATAGCATGTTTTACCATGCTCCAAAACTTTGAAAAAAAAGAAGACTGCTGACTAAATCGAGCCGCCGTATGTTGTAAAGGCAGGTGTTTCAACTGGCTTTTATTAAAAACCAGGCTAATAATAAACGCAATAATCAGGGCTGCCACAAACCCTATTCCCATACGCAAAGCAGCTATTTTTAAATCATTTCCAAAAGCCATGTAAGTAGAGAAAATAACAATCGGGTTTATAAGAGGGCCTGTTAATAAAAAGCCAATACCGGCATAGATAGGAACGCCTTTTGCTACAAGCCGCCGAACAATCGGTACAATACCGCATTCACAGGCCGGAAAGCAAGCACCAATTACACAGCTCATCAGCACTGCCAAAAACTTATTTTTCGGTATCCATTTTTGGATTTGTTCTTCACTTATAAAAATTTGAATGCCTCCTGCAATCAAAACACCGAGCAGCACAAAAGGAACGGCTTCAATTAAAATGCTTAAAAAAATGGTGTTTAATTGCAAAAAAGATGGCGGCAGCTGAAAAGAAACAGGCTGATTAACGAGCCAATCGCTAAAAAAACCGATATAGATAAGAAACAGCCCCAGTAAAAAAAGCGGAAAATCAAAAAGAATCATTCGAATCCATTGCGCCATATAGTCCTCCATTCCTTATCCGTTTGTGCTTCCCATGAACTAATAGAGAAAACGACAAATGTAGGTTATCTTATGACGGAAAAAAGGAAAATAGAAGAACTTCTAAGCGTCTAGCTTTTCTAGTAAAGCCGGTAAATAATTGTTTTATATAACTCGTGAAGCTTCCCGTTTTTTTAAAAAAAGAATCATACCGGGAAATTCTCAAATGAAAAAAGGCATCTTCCCGTCAGAAAATGCCTTTACAATAAAATATAGCTTTTCTTTTTAAAAATAAGGATATCGTTCAACCATCTTTTTTATAAATGCTTTTTCTTTACATGAGCGGCCAGCCGTAAAGCGTGGATAATCTGTCAGGCGCATTATGCAACACACTTATTTTTTTATTACACCTGTACCGTTTTCCACAATTGCCGCCCAGTTATTTCCTTCATCCTTGCTTTGAAACAAATTGTTTTCACTTGTTGAAAATGCCATAGCCTCCGCTTTTTTCGGATTGACGGCAATAAAGGTAATAGCTTCTTCTTTATTTAAAGATGGAATCGAAAGGTTGTTTGATTTAAGTGAATTTATATCCAAAGCGGCCAGGGCTGTTTTTTCCCCAAATGAGCCGATTAGTAGTTTTTCATTAAATGTAAAAGATAAAGCAGACACTGGATCCCGAGAAACTTGTTGGAACGTATTTCCGCTGTCAGCAGATAAAAAAGCCCCCTGATCTGTGCCAAGCGCCATCATTTTTTTATTATTTGGGTGAACCGCAATGGCAGAAGCAGAGCCTGTTACGTTTTGCGCTTTACTGCTTTTCCAGCTTTTTGCTTCATCGGTTGAAAAAAACAAGCCTGCAGATTTCATAACAGAATTAGGCTGCGGGTTCATTAAATAAATGGCTTTTGAATGATAACCTGCCGCCATTCCATGAAAATCAATTTCCCCGTATAACGCTAATGGTTCAATTTCAGAACCAAGGTTGTCACTTTTCACAATGCCCATCGGGTTTTTTAAGTCACTTCCCGGCGCCGGATGCCCACTGCTGTAAAATCCATCGTCTGTCATTGAAAAGCCCATATAATCGTGCGGCTCTGTCTCAGCTTTTCTCCAGGTCCCTTCTTCATAGATTCGCAGCCCGTCGTGAGCTGGAACAAGCAACATTTCCCCATCTGCCGTATAACCCATTCCATGAATGTGATCGAAACGAACAGCATTGCCGGTATTTTTGTTAAGATAAAAGATTCCCGCCGCCATTACTGCAATAAAAGCAGCAATAACAGCTGCTATGACCATGGGGCTTTTTTTTGATTTTCCTGGTTTCTTAGCCATATGTAGCTCCTTTTTATTTTCATTTTTGTTTTTAAACAATTTTCGTCTGTTCGCCTTAAGACCTAACTATTCAAACATCAAAACTGATTATACGCTATAAAAAAGCTTTAATAAAAACATTTAATGCGATTAATCGTTTTTCTTTATGATCTATTCAAAAATAAACTGTCAGAAAACAGGAGTTCACTTTTTGATGTTTCTTTTAAAGTTAGTTCCAATTTTTTAACGAGCCAGTTTCCCCGTTATTTTTCTTTATTGACTGCAGCAGAAAGTCAAAAAAACACCCTTTTGCATACAGGGTGTTTTTTAATAGATTAAGAAAAGCTTGCGTTTCAGCACCTTACCTTTTTATTGATAATTCACTTTTACTGGAAGATGGAATTTATGAAAAACAGCAGCCATCTCTTTTTTTGCTTTTTCTTCATCTGGCCCGTAAATTTCCAGCTCAAATTTATTTGACTGAAGAACGATGCTGGTTAAGCCAAGAATACTTTTTACATCAATGCTTCTATTATTTGTTTTTAGTACAATACTTGACTGAAACGGCTGTGCTGTTTTATTAAGTTCCACAACCAGACGTGCAAATGTATGGCTGATATCCATTTTTTCACCCCGCATTTTTATCCTTCTTCATTTACAAGAACACTGCGCCCTTTCATTTTCATTAAAAGCGGAATGCCAATCCATAACAAGGCGATAATTAAAAAGATCAGTGAAACCGGGCTTGTAAGAAACACTGAAAAGTCACCGTTCGAAGCTGTTAAAGCCCGCCGCATATTGTTTTCAATCATCGGGCCAAGCACAAGCGCAAGCACAAGCGGAGCAACCGGATAGTCATGTTTGGATAAAGCATAGCCAAGCAGCCCGCAAATAAGCAGCAGCGCTAAATCAAACGTATTGAATTGAACCGCATACACACCAAATATTGAAATAGCAATGATAATAGGCAGCAAGTATTTAGCAGGTGTTTCAATCACTTTTGCAAACACTTTAACAAGCGGCATATTTAATACAAGAAGCATAAGGTTTCCAATAAACATGCTGGCAATCAGTCCCCAGGCAACCTGCGGATGGTCTGTAAACAAAAGCGGGCCTGGCTGGACGTTATACATAATAAGCGCCCCCATTAAAATGGCTGTTGTGCCTGACCCTGGAATTCCCATTGTTAAAAGAGGAATCATAGCGCCTCCCGATGCCCCGTTGTTTGCAGATTCAGGCGCTGCCACTCCTTCAATCGCCCCCCGGCCGAATTTTTCTGGATTTTTGCTTAATTTTTTCTCAGCTATATAAGAAAAAAAGGAAGCCAATGTTGCTCCGGCACCCGGCAGAACTCCGATAAAAAACCCGAGCAATGAGCCTCGTACAATAGGAGCTGTACTGTCCTTCATATCTTGTTTTGTCGGGAGAATTTTTCCTACTTTCGTTACATTGCTGTTTTCTTTGTCGCGGTCAATAATTGTGCGAAAAACTTCGCCAAGCGCAAAAAGCCCGACTGCTACCGTTAAAAATTCAAGCCCTGAATACAAATTAGCATTGTTGTAAGTAAACCGGGAAACACCCGAGACATTGTCCATGCCAATTGTTGCAAGCAGCAGTCCAAAAACGGTCATGATCATTGCTTTGGTAATGGAATTTCCCGCCAGGCCGCTAACCGCGCAAAGCCCAAGCAGCATTAACGAAAAGTATTCTGCAGGGCCAAATGAAAGAGCTAAAGCAGACAATGGTTTCGCCAGCAATGTCAGCCCTATTAGCGAAACGATGCCCGCCACAAAAGAACCGATGGCTGATATAGATAGTGCAGCGCCTGCTCTGCCCTGTTTAGCCATTTGATATCCATCAAGTGCCGTGACCACTGATGAAGATTCGCCTGGTGTATTTAATAAAATGGAAGTGGTTGACCCGCCATACATTGCACCATAATAAACACCTGCCAGCAAAATAATAGCGCTTGCTGCAGCACTTTGCGGATCAAGTCCTGAGGTTAACGTAGCAGTAATCGGAATAAGCAATGCTACTCCACTCATTGGGCCAATGCCTGGAAGTACGCCTACTGCAGTACCAATTAAAACTCCAAAAAACGCAAATAATAAATTTTGCCATTGTAACGCTACACTAAATCCATTTAATAGAAATTCTAATGTATTCATTTTTTCATCTCCAATTCTGATCAAATGGGGAATCCGGGTAAAGACCCTTGCAGCAGCTGAACGAAAATAAAATAAACTCCAGCTGAAAAAGCTGCTGCGATTATAACTGATTTTAACCAGCTGCCTTTTTCAATTACTTGAAACCCAACAAGCAAAAAGAAAAAAGTTGTTATTACATAACCAAGCGGCTCAAGCAAAGCCACATATAACACAGCTGAAACAAAAATAATACCAAATTGCTTGTAATCTACTTTTTCCTTTTCTGCTTTTTCTCTTCTGTACTTTAATGTTTCTGTTAAAAGCTTGATGCTTAGCAAAACAAGCAAAATTCCCAGCACTATAGGAAAAATATCAGGTCCTACACTACTCCCGTACGCACTGGCTGCGATTTTTCTGCTTTCAACAATAAAAAAAACTCCAATTAAAAGAAAAACAATTCCCGTGTAACGATCAAACGTTTTACTCATTTTTTCACCTCCGAAAATTCCAAGCCCTTTTATGTAAACGCTTTCTAAAAGCCTAACAAGCAAATGAAAAAGAAAAAAGTTTAAAAACATAACTTTAATAAAGATCATATTTTTCATGAAAAATATGATCTTTATTAAAAAAATACCTTTTATAAGTTGTATGAACATAATATTTGCAGCTCATTACTTAAGTGTTACGATTCAATCTGAAAGCGCTAACATAAAAAAGGGGGCAAAAATGATGTCTATTTTAAACATGAAAAAATGGGGCGGCTTGCTAACAGCCGGAGCACTTGCTTTTAGTTTGGCAGCTTGCAGTGAATCTGGATCATCAGGAGAAAAAAACAAGGAAGCAGCTTTATCGTATCCAGATAAACCGATTTCTATTAATGCTCCATCGGGCGCTGGAGGCGGACTTGATACCACAGCCCGTGCCATGACAAAAGTTTTAAGTGATACAGGTTTAAACAAGCAGTCAATGACTGTTGAAAACAAGCCTGGAGGAGGACAGGCTGTAGGGTTAGCTGATTTTATTGCTCAAGACCCAAAAGATCCGAATCGCTTGTTTCTTCCGTCCGTTCCGTTAATTATCAATAATTTGAAAAAAGAAGGAAACAGCCCTCACTCTTTTCGCGATTTAACACCGCTTGCCCAGCTAACAAAAGACTATGGTGCTATTGTTGTACCAGCTAATTCAAAATATAAAGACTTGCCATCACTTTTTAAAGATTTAAAAAACAAACCGGAAAGCCTTACGTTAGCTGGCGGCTCTTCACCTGGCTCACAGGACCACCTGGTGGCAATGCTTCCGGCTGTAAAAGCAGGTGTGGATGCCAGCAAAATCAAGTATGTTTCTTATGATGGCGGTGGAGAAGCTATGACTGCTTTGATCGGCGGAAATGCCGATGTGCTGGCAACAGATATTTCTGGGACAGGCGAATATTTAAAAGCAGGAAAAATTCGCGTTCTCGGTGTATCTTCTCCAGAAAGGCTAGAAGGAAACTTTGCGGATATTCCTACTTACAAAGAAGAAGGCATTGATGCAGAATTTACAATTTGGCGCGGGCTATTCGGTCCAAAAAACATGCCTGATTACGCAGTAGATTACTGGAATAAAACTCTTGCAGAAATGACTCAAACAAAAGAATGGCAAGAAGTGCTTAAAACAAATGGCTGGGAAAATGGGTATAAAGATTCCAAGGAGTTTACAGCTTTCCTGGAGGAACAAGAAGTACTTGTAGGAGAAATTCTTAAATCATTGAATATGCACAAATAACTTTATTAATGTGTGAGGTGAACAAGTTGACAGACCGGTCCAAAGAAAAAG
>JAPSKG010000133.1 GCA_031177795.1 Domibacillus sp. | reverse complement strand
TTTCTTCCGTTCGGGCACCCGGATAAACAGTGCCGACATTGATTTTAATTGCTTCTGCTGTCCGCTCGCCAATTAAAAGTTTATACTGCTTTTTTACATAGCTCGCAATATCAGCGTCAAACGTATCTCCAGCCACCTTCAGTGATTCGGATGTAACAATTGAGCCGAGAGAAAGCACAGCTACGTCCGTTGTTCCCCCGCCAATATCAATTACCATATTCCCGCTTGGTTCAAAAATATCCATCCCGGCTCCAACAGCAGCTACTTTCGGTTCTTCTTCAAGATAAACAATTTTGCCTCCGCTTTTTTCAGCAGCTTCACGAATGGCTTTTTGTTCGACTGCCGTAATTTGTGTCGGGCAGCAAATTAAAATGCGCGGCTTTGATAAAAAGCCTTTTACGTTCAATTTGTTGATAAAGTGCTTGAGCATCGATTCTGTTACATCAAAATCTGCAATTACTCCGTCACGGAGCGGGCGCATGGCAATAATGTTTCCCGGAGTCCGGCCTACCATCTGGTAAGCTTCTTTCCCTACAGCCAGCACTTTATTCGTATTGCGGTCAATGGCAACAACCGATGGTTCATTTAAAACAATTCCCTGGCCTTTTACATGGATGAGAACGTTGGCTGTTCCAAGATCAATTCCAATATCTTTCGATAGCATGTCCATTTCCTCCTGATTTTTCTCTATCTGCTGTCATGTCATGTAGGTTTTATGCCCTAATTAACTATTTTACCATATATTATTAAGACATTGGTCAATGAATATCCGGAAACAAGTTCAGCTTGCTTTAAATAGGAAAAGGTTTTTCCATGCACATTCGCAAAAAAATTGCTGCCGCACAATAAGACAGGGGCTTTCTTGTAAGCGAAAACGCTGCTTACAAAAAAGCCCCTGCTTGCTTTTAATTGGCGGACCTCCACTTTTCTTTTGTTGCTTCGCCGCCACGCAGGTGTCGTATTGATTTGTGGTAGTGTAAAATATGTTCGACTCGGGCAGACAGTTCCGGGTTTAAATCCGGAAGCCGCTCGGTTAAGTCCTTATGGACGGTGCTTTTTGAGATGCCGAATTCTTTTGCAATGTCCCGCACGGTTTTGTTTGTTTCGACGATATACTCGCCGGCCTTCAATGCTCTTTCTTTGATGTATTCGCGCACGCGCACGCCTCCTTCACCGGAAACGGGATGAGCGATGTTTGATGGTTCGAGCAGGGGTTTCATCGGATTAAGGAAGACCCATTTCTTTTTACTACCATATGCTTATTCCCCGGGAAATATTCATTTCCATTCTGACACCGATTTTCCGTACAGGGAAGCCGGGTTAAGCGCTTCGCCATCTTTTGCTATTTCGTAATGAACATGAATGCCTGCTGATTCGTTCAAAACACTTCGCCCTGCTTCTCCGAGTTTTTCGCCCTGACTAACCGTGTCGCCCTTTTTCACTTGAATGTCAGCTACTGACTGGAATGTGCTGACTACACCATTTCCATGATTGATTTCAATGTAGTTGCCAAGAAAAGCATCTTCTCGCACATCTGCTACCTTGCCGGATAACGGAGCTGAAACCGCAAATGTTTTTCCGTTTTCCAATACATAGTCCACACCTGAACTTTCATAATAAGTATCGTTGTAGACGATAAGTGCTTTTTGCTGCTCGGAGTCATTTGCTTTTTCATCATAAAAACTAGTTTTCACTATGGCGTCTGCAGCCACTGGCATAATCATTTTTTCAGGTGTACCGTTTACGGAAACAGCTGAATCATCAAAGGTAATAGGCTGCCCGGACTGGTCTGAAACTGTTGCCTCTTCTTTTTTTGATGGCTTCATGACTTCATAAAAAACCAAACTTGAGATTAGTAAAATGGCGCAAGCAAGATAGATTGCAGGTAATGCACGTCGTTTCATAAAAAAGTCTTTTAATTTAGGGGGTAGAGTTTTTTTGCCGCCCTCTTTCATAGTAATCACCTCACGAACCATTTTGGACAGGCCGAGGATTTTTTATACATCGATGTAAGAAAGTTCCTGAAATCGTAAAAAAAACGCCACAAACACAGGCGTTTACACGAAAAAGAAATGGTAAAATCAAAGAAGAGGTGGAGGTGGGGGAGTAGATGAAAAGATTGATTCGATTGTTATCCATATTGGCGCCTGCTGCTTACATGATTGCGATTTGGATTTTGTCCGGCCTTCCGCACGATACAATTATGGACCTGCCAAATAACACATTAGATTTACTTATTAAAGAGTCCCTTCATGTTGTAGAGTTCGCTATTTTATATGGGCTGATTGTTTTGGCTTTTTTGGGAAATGGAAATTTCACTCCGCTTATTAGTCTGGCGGCTGCTATTTTCTCAGCGTTTTACGGTTTAACAGATGAAATTCATCAAGCATTTGTTCCTTATCGTTCTGCTACACTTATTGACGCAATAAAAGATGTTACGGGCGTTCTTCTTTCCTTTTTAGTTGTAAAATATATGTATTTTGAAAAAAAATCATCCCTTGGCCGCTTGATGGCCGTTTTTCGTGATTGGGCACGCCCGCAGTAAAAGCGGGCGTGTTTTTATGAATTTTTTAATCTGGCAAATATTCCGTTGCAGATTCAAGATTTGCGCCAGGATAATAGTGGGCTGTTATTTCTTTATATGTTTTCCCTTCTTTTGCCATTCCGTTTGCGCCATACTGGCTCATTCCCACCCCATGGCCGTAGCCTATTGTTGTAACGAGCACTTGATTTCCCAGTACCTCCATTTTAAAGTCAGCTGATGGCAAATCCAGCTTTTCACGAATTTCACGGCCTGTAAACGTTTTGCCGCCAATTGACATTTCAGCTATCCGGCCGCCCTCTGTTTTTTGAGTAACTTTTCCCACTTTTCCTGAATCCGGCAGTTCCGCTTCCAGCTTTGATTCCACTATTTCTTTTTCCAGTAAAATTTCCTGCTTATAATTTGGTGCTTCAGCATCCCAGGGACTTGAAACACTTATCAGATAGGGAAGAGGGGATTGCCAGTAATCTTCTGCATTTTCTGTTTGCCCATTTCCGGAGGAAAAAAAAGCGGCTGTAATGGGCTGTCCATTGTAAACCAGCACTTCTCCTTTTGTTTCCCGGGCTGCTTCTTCAATTTTTTGCTTGTTTTGCTTGTAATCAGAACCCCACAGTTTTTTTAATTCTTCTTCATCTTTAAATACCTGGTCATCAACCGTATCGGTTACATCCAACCCAGCAAGGGTTTGATTTAAAATAAAGGTTCTTGCCGCTACAGCTTGTGCTTTTAATGCTTCTTTTTCAAAAGAAGCAGGCATTTCAGCAGCCACTACCCCTGCTACATACTCTTCTAATGGAACAGTTTCTGTTTTTTGTGTTTCAGACCGTATCACTTCAACGGACGCTTCTTCTTCCCTTTTCCCGGTTGGCTCTTTGCTTTCTGTTAACAGCAAGCCAGCAGCTGGAATGGCGATTGCAGCGGTTAAAATAAAAAAAAGGACATAGAGCGGCTTTTTCAAACAAATTCCCTCCTTGCTGTATAAAAAGGGATATGCGCGACTATACTAATTATGACAGTGCATAAAAAAACCGCCTGCATCTGCAGGCGGCTTTTCCGGAAAATAAATAAAATAATAAAATAAATTCAGCTTTTCACCGTAACTGGCGTTTCCACTGTTTCTGTTACCCGTTCAATGTCAGCACCCAGTTGAGCTAGCTTGCCATGGAAATTCACATACCCGCGGTCAAGATGTTTAAGCTCCGTTACACGAGTATAACCGTCTGACACAAGACCGGCAATAATAAGAGCCGCAGCGGCACGCAAATCGGTAGCAGCTACTTCAGCTCCCTGCAAATCAGACGGCCCATCAATAATAACCGAACGGCCTTCAATTTTTGCATTGGCATTCATGCGCCGGAATTCTTCTACGTGCATAAAGCGGTTTTCAAATACGGTTTCAGTAATCACACTTGTGCCTTCTGCTTTCAGCATAAGAGCCATCATTTGTGATTGCATATCTGTTGGGAAACCAGGATGCGGCATTGTTTTAATGTCTACCGCTTTTAGTTTCTCAGGTCCAATAACACGCACACCGTTTTGTTCTTCAATTACTTGAACACCCATTTCACGCATTTTGGCAATAAGCGATGACATGTGCTCAGCAACCGCACCTTCTACAAGAACATTTCCTCCTGTGATGGCTGCTGCTGTCATGTAAGTGCCCGCTTCAATACGGTCAGGAATAATGGCATGGTCAGCACCAAACAACTTATCAACACCTTCGATACGGATCGTTTCCGTTCCGGCGCCAACAACCTTGCCGCCCATTTTGTTAATAAGATTTGCAAGGTCTACAATTTCCGGTTCTTTTGCCGCGTTTTCAAGGATGGTTGTGCCTTCTGCAAGAGCTGCTGCAGTCATGATATTTTCGGTTGCCCCAACGCTCGGGAAATCCAAATAAATCTTCGCGCCTTTTAAGCGTCCAGTTGTTTCGGCTTCAATAAAGCCATTTTCAACACGAACCATAGCGCCCATTGCTTCAAACCCTTTTAAATGCTGGTCAATCGGGCGAGAGCCAATTGCACATCCGCCCGGCAAAGCTACACGCGCTTTTCCGTTCCGTGCTAAAAGTGCGCCCATAACAAGCACCGAAGCACGCATTTTGCGAACATATTCAAATGGCGCTTCAATTGCTAGTTCTTTTGTTGCATTTACTATTACAGTATTGTTTTCAAATGTTACTTCGCAGTTTAAGTGCCGCAAAACTTCATTTATTGTATACACATCTGATAAAGTCGGCACGTCACGAATGACACACTGCCCCTCTTCAGCAAGCATAGTTGCCGCTATAACAGGAAGCACCGAATTTTTTGCACCTTCTACTTTGACGGTTCCGTTCAACTGACGGCCGCCGCGGACGATAATTTTGTCCAAACTGTTCCCCTCCGCGTCCTTTTCTATTATACATATTCAAATCAGTGGACTGACGTTCCAGCCCTTTCCTCTGTCCTTTTGCACCTTCGACAAAACTTCTTAAAGTTTACCATCCTCGACCTGCAATTCACAAGTGAAATAAAGCACATTTTGTAGACACAATGTGAAAATGCCAGAAAACGATCCTTTTTTCTTTTCCCGTCTAGCAACATACCAAACCAAAAATAAAAAATTTTCTCAAAAATATCCTTATTCAACTTAATTGATTTTTATAGAAAAGGCAAGCAAGTCAATACACTGATTTTACGGAAGCATTAAAGGGAGCTGACGGGACCAAAGCAAATAATCAAGAAAAAACTCACTTACAGCAGAACCAACGGCGATAGCAAGCAGTAAATAAAGAATGCGTGCACGTGCCACCTGGTTTTTTCGCAGAAGCTGGTCAACGCGCAATGCTTGAAGCGCCCAAAACGACAGGCCAATAAAAAACAAGCTCATAATCATGCTAATCAGCGCATCCTGGCCAAATGACTCAATCATAATGAACGACTCCTATTATAGATTATATGCAAATTTGTTTACTAGATTGAAAAAGCTGCCCGATCGACGGGCAGCTCATCAATTCTTATAAATTGCCATCATGTACATTAATACGGTTTACTGCACGTCTTAAAGCCAACTCTGCACGTTTAAAATCAACGTTATCTTGTTTGCTTTCCAACAGCCTCTGTGCACGTGTTTGTGCTTCTTTGGCCCGACTAATGTCAATGTTTTCCGCTTTTTCAGCAGCTTGCGCTAATATCGTAACCTGATCAGGACGAACTTCGAGAAAACCACCGCTGATAGCGACTACCTCGGACTGGTTTCCGCTTTTCACCAAGCGGACAGCACCGATTTGCAAGGGAGCGACCATCGGCACGTGGCCGGCCATGATGCCGAGCTCGCCGCTTTGTGCTTTTGCACTGACGAGTTCTGCGTTCGTATCCACTACCGGGCCGTCAGGAGTGACGATATTGACTTTTAATGTCTTCATAGCTAAACCTCCTGATCCCTATATTAAACGTTGGCACCCATCTCTTGTGCTTTCGCTACAACTTCTTCAATGCCGCCGACAAGACGGAATGCATCTTCAGGAAGGCTGTCATACTTACCATCAAGGATTTCTTTAAATCCGCGTACCGTTTCTTTTACTGGTACATAAGACCCTTTTTGTCCTGTAAATTGTTCCGCAACGTGGAAGTTTTGAGAAAGGAAAAACTGAATGCGGCGCGCACGCGCAACTGTCAATTTATCGTCTTCTGACAACTCATCCATACCAAGGATAGCAATAATATCTTGCAATTCTTTGTAACGCTGCAATGTTTGCTGAACTGAACGTGCAACATTATAGTGCTCTTCACCAACAATTTCAGGTGAAAGTGCGCGAGAAGTTGACGCAAGCGGATCTACCGCAGGATAGATACCCATTTCAGAAAGCTTACGCTCAAGGTTTGTTGTTGCATCAAGATGGGCGAATGTTGTTGCCGGAGCCGGATCCGTGTAGTCATCGGCTGGGACATAAATCG
>JAPSKG010000132.1 GCA_031177795.1 Domibacillus sp. | reverse complement strand
CAGCTGTCCGTGAAGGTCAGACACTTTTTTATCTTTTCCTGCCAGCCGTTTTAATCCAATGTTGCCCAGTGTCACAATTATCGGCGCTTGTACATGTTCAATTTCATAATCCAGCAGCGGAGCATGAGCGAAAATTTCCCTGCTAGTTGGAGCCCGGTTATATTTTCTTTTTACTTTTGTGCCATCCCGGCTGTTTTTTTCACCCCATTTATAAGGGCGGCTTCTTACAGCGCTTGTAATATAAACGTCTTCTCTGGAAACGCCTGCTAATTGCAAAAATTTCATTAATTCATTTCCAGCCCTTCCACTGAACGGAATGCCATTTCCAATTTCCGTTTCACCGGGAGCTTCTCCGACAAGCATAATTTTCGCTTGTTCCGGACCGCTTCCATATACAAACCCTTCCACGGGATAAGAAGCAATTCTTTTTTTACCCAGTTCCGCCAAATCTTCAGGAATTCTCATAAAAATCCCTTCTTTCAAATACTATAATGCCCAATTTCTTTAAAGGCATAAATAAAATTTCGCTACTAGCTGCCAAATAAAAAAGCAGCCAGATTTTTCTGGCCGCTTCCGTTTGTTTCAAGCAGCTGGATTTCTTTTCGATCATTGTTCTTATAGTTGACCAGTTTGCAGCCCGGCTTTTTTATTTTTGTACATTCACTTTTTTGCTTTTATAAAAGAGATTCAACACCATCTACGTAAACAACTGAGCCCGTTACGTGGCTAGCGGCATCGCTTGCCAAATAGTGGACAAGATCAGCTACTTGCTCTGGCTTTCCAGAGCCTCCTGCTAGCGGCTGGTTGCCTTCCGGATACTCGACTGGAATGCGGATTTCTTCTAATTTTTCTTCTTCCATGTTTGTGCTGGCATCAATATTTGTATCAATCGCTCCCGGACAAACAATATTTACGCGGATTTTAAATTGAGCAAGCTCAACTGCAGCCATTTTTCCAAACCCGACTTGTCCTGCTTTTGTTGTAGCATAAGCAGAAAAGCCGAAGTTTTTAAATGTGCGCGTTCCATTGATAGAACTTGTAATAATGATACTTCCGCCTTGCTTTTTCAAATGAGGAATTGTGTATTTTAAAGTTAAAAATGTTCCTGTTAAATTTGTCATCATAACAGAATTCCAATCTTCCGGTTCCAAATGCTCGATTGGTGTAAACGTACCGTTTTGACCTGCATTAGCAAACACAATGTCAATCCCGCCAAACTTATCAACGCCTTCTTGAATCGCTTTTTCCATTTGTTCCGGCTTAGAAACATCAGCAGTTACATGAATTGCTTGTTCATTCCCAATTTTTTTTACCAGCTCATCTGAATCCTCTGGACTTCGGTCTAACAAAATAATATTAGCGCCTGCTTCCGCCATTTTTATGACTGCTGCGCGTCCAATGCCTGATCCTCCACCAGTAATAAGCGCTGTTTTTCCTTTTAATGAGGTTTTCATTTAATTCTCTCCTTTCATAATTACACAAGCGGGATGTGGAACAGAAACACGGCTCCCTGTAAAAACGGGAAAGCCACTTTCTTCAATTTCGTAAAGCCACACTTCATGTGAGTCCTGGTAAGCAATGATGACATAAGGTTCTTTTTCAAGCGCATAAAAGCTGCGCGGTGTTTTGCCCTCCAGCTTTAGTAAATGTGGAGGAGAAAGAGAACCGTCTTCTTCCATGCGGAAAATTGCCAATCCATCCCAGTATCGAACAGCAGCGTATAAGTAACAGCCGTCCGAACTAAATTGCAGGCCAGAGCCTTCGTGCCGCCCGCCGTAACCATCCGGCAGTGCAGAAAACGTATTTAAATAAACAAGTGTGCTGCTTTCTTCTATCCGGTAAACAGAAACAGAGGAGTGCAGTTCGTTCATTACGTACAGAACAGGTTTCTCCCTGTGAAATAAAGCCGTTCTTGGACCAGAACCAGGTGCGGTTTTCACCTCATTTATCATGGTCAGTGACTGTTTATCGTATACAACCAGCGTGTCTGTTCCATGATCACATGCAAGCAAATGTTTTCCATCGGGAAAAGGAATGACCGCATGTACATGCGGGTTATCTTGCCGTTCGTGTGGACCGGTTACTCCTTTATGTTTTGAAAAAGCTTTTTTCATTAAAGAGTCGCCAAGCCTTTCATATTGTGTAACTGATCCGCCGTAATTGGCTGTCCATGCATATGTACCTTCTGCATAAATATGGCACGGCGCAATTTCTCCTGCTTCTGCTGAGTCCTTTAGTAAAAGGTCTTCATTTTTAATTTGAAAAAGCACTGCTTTTCCATCCATTGTTTCAGATGTCGCGTACAAGTAGCCTTCCGATTCTGCTAAATAAGAAGGATTTTCAACGCCGCTGTGCTGGCCGGTGACAGTTACGGTTTTGCTGTTTGTATTCACAAGCAATTCATGGATACCCGGTTCTTCTTTTTTTGCACGATAACTGCCAACCCAGAGTTGATAATTCACAGGTCAATCCCTCCACTGCCTATTTTATCTTTCTTATTACCCCGCCTTTCTTCTTTTCATACCTGTAATTTTTATTTTTGTTTACTATATTCTTCAGGAAACTGCTTAAACTGCCGAACAGCAGGCGACAAAACAGTGTTTTGTTTTGCTTTGTTTTAATCGCAGCTTTTCATGTGAGCTGCAATCATCTATGTTAAGAAAGCAAAGCGGGTTAAGAGGAATTTCTTGTTTTCAGGCGATTCTTTGGCCCTTTTTTTACCCCTTGCCTTTAAAAATCAAAAAAGCTCAACCCCCCGGCGGGTGCTTGAGCTTTTAGTTATTTATCGATTCGCTTTTATTAGTTAAATAGATTAATTCATCAACCGTTAATTCATATAGTTGACGGTCTTCATACTTAAAAATTCCTTGTTCCATCAATTTTTCAATCCAGATCATTTGTTCATTTTCTGCAGTAGGCATGATGTTCTTCCCCTTTTTTATTGTTACTTTATTTTATTCCCCACCTGCTTTAAAGATGAAACATACTTTAAAACAAAGTTTACAAATACTTTTACATACTTTAAAGCGTTCAAACGGCAGCCAAATTATGTTTCACACCAATTTTTCGCTTTCTGATTTTTACAAAATTAATGTGACAGAATGATAAATATATGATAGGCTTAAAAAAAATTAAATATTCATCCACTGGAGGTGCCCTTTAAAAGGGCTGAGATCAAAGTGATTGACTTTGGGATTCCTGGAACCTGATCCAGTTTATACTGGCGTAGGAAAGTGGCGAAGTTGTTTCTTTTATTCTGTTTATACAGCGCTGTTTTCCACAATTGGAAAGCAGCGCTTTTTGTTTGCCAAAATGGAGTTGATAGCTATGATTCACGCTGTAACAAATGGCACTGGCTTGCCGGAAGCCCTGCAAGAAAAGGCTTTTTCCCTTTTCCCAAAAGTAGATGCCATTTGCTTAAGAGAAAAAAAACTTTCCAGTACAGAGCTTGAAAGCAAAGTGCGTGAACTTCTTGACAGGGGAATTCCTCCCCAAAAACTCATTGTTCACTCGCACCCTGACCTTGTTGTTTCTTACTCATTGCAGGGCGTTCATTTCACTGAATTTGATGACCGGCTTTCATCTTTTAAACAAGCTTATCCCGGGAAAAAAGCAGGCCGGTCAGTTCATTCGGCTGTTTCTGCAAAAAAAGCGGAAGCAGAGGGGGCTGATTATGTTTATTTTGGCCATATTTACACCACGTCGTCTAAACCTGGAACCCCTGGACGCGGACTAGAAATGCTTCAAGAAGTCGCTTCAGCAGTGTCCATTCCTGTGGTGGCAATTGGAGGCATTCATTTTAAAAATCTAAAAACTGTTTTAAATGCAGGCGCTTCTGGCGCTGCGATGATTTCTGCTTTTTTTAAATAAGGGAGTGAAGCAATTGAATCGCTACGATTATCTTATTGCCGGCGGAGGGGTTATTGGATGTTCCATTGCCTATAGATTGGCGAAATCGGGTTTATCCGTTGCCGTTTTTGATGCAGGCTCAGCTGGTACAGCATCCAGAGCTGCCGGCGGCATGCTCGGTGCGCAAAATGAATTTGAATTTGAAAATCCGCTTATGGACATTGCGATTGAAAGCCGGGCAATGTTTGCCGGGCTTCAAGAAGAGCTGCTTGAAGAGTCAGGCATTGACATTGAGTTGCGTCAGGCCGGACTTTTAAAAGTGGCAGCCTCTGAAAACGACCTCCCTGCTCTTCTGGAACAATACGGTTTTTTAAACGGAAAAGATGCTTCCGTCCAATGGCTGGAACCGCATGAAGTTCCGCTTGCTGAGCCGTGCATGTCCGATAAAACAGCCGGGGCCATTTATTTAGAAAAAGACACTCAAGTAAAAGCTCCTCTGCTTGCCAAGGCTTTTTTGCTGTCTGCCGTAAACGCGGGTGTACACGTTTATGAACAAACGCCTGTCCAACAGCTCGTGGTGGAAAACGGGCAAGTGTGCGGCGCGAAAACAAGCATAGGCACCATTCAAGCAAATCGAGTTATTAATGCGGCTGGGGCCTGGAGTGGAGATCTTTTTAAAGAAACAGGCTTTACGCCACCGGTTATTCCAGTAAAAGGCGAATGCATCTCGATTAAATTAAACGGCGAGGCGCCACTTAAAACTGTTTTTGCAGTTGATGGATGCTACATAGTTCCAAAAAGAAACAAAGAAATGTTGATAGGGGCTACGTCTTATCCAAACTCGTTCGACACATCTGTTACTGCCGGCGGCATTCGCTCGCTTTTAAACCGGGCCGCACACCTTTTGCCTGTCTTGAATGAAGGAACAATTGAACGAACATGGTCTGGCATTCGGCCTCAAGCTCGCGATCAATTGCCCGTTATTGGTGCCCACCCATTTGTCAGCGGTTTATATTTATGCACTGGACATTACCGAAACGGCATTTTATTAAGTCCTGCAACCGGCTTGTTAATGGAACGCTTTTTAACCGGCTGCCCGGAGACAGCAAAGCGGCTTGCTCCATTTTCGCCGGCACGCTTTTTAACTCAAAAGGAGGAAGCTACTGTATGAAACTAACAGTTAATGGGCGCGAAGTAGACGTACCTGAAACGGTTACTACCGTTCGCGCTTTGCTTGATCATTTTAAATTAAACACAGAACTTGCCATTGTAGAAGTAAATCAATCTATTTTAGACAAAGCATCTCGTGACGACGAAAAATTAAGCGAGGGCGATCGCGTAGAAATTGTACAATTTGTAGGAGGCGGATAAAAATGTTAACAATTGGACCTTACTCATTTCATTCACGATTACTGCTTGGCACAGGAAAATTTCCTGACTTTGATACTCAAAAACAAGCAGTAGAAAAATCCGAAACAGAGATTTTAACGTTTGCGGTACGCCGCATGAACATTTTCGAACCGAATCAGCCAAACTTTTTAGAAAAAATTGATGTGAAGAAATACACGCTTTTGCCAAATACAGCTGGTGCTAAAACTGCCGAAGAAGCTGTTCGAATCGCCAAACTGGCCAAAGCATCCGGTTTATGCGATATGATTAAAGTAGAAGTGATCGGCTGTGATAAAACGCTGCTTCCAGATCCAATAGAAACATTAAAAGCTTCTGAAATGCTTTTAGAAGAAGGATTCATCGTCTTGCCTTATACCTCGGATGATGTGCTTTTAGCTAAACGCCTCGAAGACCTTGGCTGTCATGCGATCATGCCAGGTGCTTCTCCGATCGGGACGGGACTTGGCATTGTGAACCCTCTTAATATTCACTATATTATTGAGCAGTCAAATGTGCCTGTAATCGTAGATGCAGGGATAGGTGTACCTTCTGATGCCGCTAAAGCAATGGAGCTTGGCGCAGACGGCGTTCTTTTAAACACAGCTGTTTCCGGCGCCAACGATCCTGTGAAAATGGCGGAAGCAATGAAATACGGGGTTCTTGCCGGGCGCGCTGCATTTGAAGCAGGGCGAATTCCGAAAAAACTGCATGCTAATGCCTCTAGCCCTCTTGAAGGAATGAGCGTGCTTTGACTGAGCGTTATTCAAGACAAATATTGTTTTCGGGAATCGGGAAACAAGGACAGAATGCTTTGCAGCAAAAGCATGTGCTGTTAATTGGCGCAGGGGCGCTTGGGGCAGCAAATGCTGAGATGATTGTGCGGTCGGGCATTGGCCGCATTACGATCGTAGACCGGGATTATGTGGATTTTTCTAATCTGCAGCGGCAAAACTTGTACGCAGAACAAGATGCCCTGGATCGGCTTCCAAAAGCAGCAGCAGCCCAAAAAAGGCTTTCTTTAATTAACTCAGATGTAGAAATTACTGCTTTAACACTTGATGCTGATGCCAGCTTTTTTGAAAATTTTTTAAAAAACAATGAAATCGATTTGATTATTGATGGCACAGATAACTTTGATGTTCGGTTTATGATCAATGATGCCGCCCAAAAACATGGAATTCCATGGGTGTATGGAGCATGCGTTGCTTCCGGCGGACTGTCAATGCTCGTGCTGCCTGGAAAAACGCCTTGCTTACATTGCTTAATGGACTCGGTTC
>JAPSKG010000131.1 GCA_031177795.1 Domibacillus sp. | reverse complement strand
CGGAAACAGCGGTCACGTGTGCGAAAATTATTGAGTGCCTGGAAGAAGCCGGTTTTCCGGCCGGAGTTGTTAATATGGTGACCGGGCCGGGAAGAACCATAGGGTATGGGCTAGCCAGCCATAAAGACATTAACGGCATCACTTTTACAGGCTCTAATGGAGTGGGCAAGCAAATTGGCCAGGCGGCTTTGGCGCGCGGCGCAAAATACCAGCTTGAAATGGGCGGGAAAAACCCGGTGATTGTGGCAGCGGATGCAGACCTTACGTTGGCCGCTGAAGCCGTTATTACCGGCGCTTTTCGCTCAACAGGACAAAAATGCACGGCCACCAGCCGCGTGATTGTAGCTGAAGAAGTTTTTGACGAATTTAAACAACAGCTTGTAGAACAAACAAAAAAAATCAAAATCGGCAACGGACTAAACGGCGATACGTGGATGGGGCCTTGTGCAAGCGAAAACCAAATGAATACCGTTCTTTCTTATATAAAGAAAGGCATTGAAGAAGGAGCTGTGCTTGTCGCAGGAGGAAACCGTGCTGAACAAGGAACTCAAGCAAACGGCTTTTATGTAGAGCCAACTATTTTCGATAACTGTACGCCGGATATGGCTATTGTGAGAGAAGAAATTTTTGGCCCTGTGATTGCTCTTTTAAAAGCCAATTCGATTGAAAAAGCACTGGAGATGGCCAATGACACGGAATACGGGCTAAGCGCTTCGATTTTCACAACAAATGTTCAAAACTTCCTTTCTTTCGTGAATGACATGGAAGCTGGTTTGATTCGAATCAATGCGGAAAGTGCAGGTGTAGAACTGCAGGCGCCGTTTGGCGGCATGAAAAACTCCAGCTCTCATTCCCGTGAGCAGGGAGAAGCGGCGAAAGAATTTTTTACTTCTATTAAAACCGTGTTCGTTAAATAAATAGTTGTGTGGAAAGGGCGAAATAACGTGTGGATCGTGACCGTTTTTTCAAAAAAACAAGTAACAATGTTTGAATATGGCTGTGAAGAAGATGCAAGAAAAGCGATGAGAAGTTTGCCAGGCACCTCCTTTTTAACGCAAATCGTTTGTTAATAGAATGGAAAATACTGACAAAGCAAGATTTATCTTTTTTTGTCAGGCTTTCTTTAAAAGTAATTACTGGAGAGAAGGAATGGTGTTGCATGATTAAAAGAAAGATAGCGGTTGCGGTGGAACAAGGCCTTCAAGCCAGGGCTGCTGCTCAATTTGTTCAAACTGCATCCAGTTTCACCAGTGAAATCAATTTGGTGAAAGACGAAAAAAAGCTTGCCGCAAAAAGCATTATGGGCGTAATGGGAGCGGCGATCCGCCCGGGAGAAAACATCACTCTTATCGCAGATGGAGCTGATGAAGAAACAGCTATGGCGGCGCTGGAAAAATTTTTGTCAGCTAAATAAGAATGCAACTAACAGCAGGGTATTTCAAAAAACAGATAAAGAAATGGATGTGAACCTCTCCATCAACATCTTTAATATAGGTGGAGAGGTTCATGATTTTCCTGTAAGATGGCGATCAAAAAGCTTTTTTATAGTTTTTCAAAAGCTCCCAATTAAACTCAACCCCGGTCCCCGGCTTATCCGGCGCTATGGCTCTCCCGTTTTCCATCACAAGAGGGCGGGTTGTATACTGGTCTATTGGAAAACTGTGAACTTCCATATAAGAAGCATGCGGCATGGCGGACATTAAACTCACGTGCAGTTCCTGCATGCCATGGGTGCAAACAGGCAAGTTATGGGCAAACGCTAAATGAGCCACTTTTAGCCAGCCGGTGATTCCACCGATATTGGAGGCATCTGGCTGCGGAAAATCAATATTGCCTCTTGCCATCATGTTTTGGAATTCATAGATCGTATGTAGATTTTCGCCAGCTGCGATGGCCATGCCGCCTTCCGTTGAAATTCTTTTATAACCCGCATAGTCATCGGGTATTGTAGGTTCTTCCAGCCATAATATGTTATATTCGCGCAAAAGTTTAGCTGCTTTAATGGCTGTTTCAATTGACCATTTCATATTTGCATCTACCATAAAGGTGATATCCGGCCCTATTAACTCTCTTACCGCCGCAACGCGCGTTAAATCTTCTTGCAAGGTTTCTTGCCCTAACTTAATTTTCACTGCGTTAAATCCTTTATCCAGGTAGCCTTGAACATTGCATAAAAGCTTTTCAAGGGGAAAATTCAAATCAATTGCACCGGCATAACACTTTGTGCTGTTTTGGGCTCCGCCGGCCAGTTTCCAAAGCGGCTCACCGGCTTTTTTGGCTCTAAGATCCCATAAAGCAATGTCAATGGCAGAAACAGCAAAAGAAGCAATGCCTCCTCTGCCGACATAATGGATTTTCCAATTCATTTCTTCCCAGAGCTTTTCCACACAGCTGGCGTCTTTTCCTAAAAGAAAAGGCTTCAAGTCATATTCAATCATGGCGCAAATGGAGCGGCCGCCCGTTCCTCCTGTGTACGTGTAACCGATGCCTTCAGAGCCATCTTCCAATGTTAATTTCACAATAGGCAATTCAAAATGAGTGTGAATGCCATGTTTTGCGTCTCCCAGTTTTTCAGTTAAAGGAATCCGGTAATATTCTGTTGTTATATCAATAATTTTCCGCATGTTTTCATCTCCAATTTTTAGTCAGTTTCGTTTTTGCCTGTTTCCAATTTTTACGGATGCTTAAGCCGGGCTGCTTTCACTAAATTTTTACCTTTGTAAGTGCTTACATATATAGAGCCAATTATCTCATGGAAAAGCTTTCTTTTAAAGGCAGCTTTTTAATTGTTAGCTCAATTAAATAAAACAGGGAGGAATGGTCCGCTGCATTTTTATAAAAAAGAAAAATTTTTAATAATAATGAATTTTCACTTGGTGAATAAGGGTATAGGAATAAATGCCGTATAACATGTGCTGTATTTGAGACGCCCTCGTTCTTTAAAAGCGGGGATCAATCAAATGTTTTTTTGCAATATAAGATCAATAGGTACTTTTCTAGTGAATTTGTTTTGTTTTTGTTAAAATGATAACAAATAAAGGATAAAGGAGAAAAACGCTAAGAATAAAGCCAGGTTTAGCAGGATTACCTGCGAATTGTAAAGGGAATACTATTGTTATTGAAACTGCTGCACCACAATTTACGTTTTGGAAGGGAAAGATTTGGATGGAGTCACTTTGGCTGGAGTATGCTTGGGCACTGTTAATTTTGATTGGATTAGAAGGCTTGCTGTCTGCTGACAATGCCCTTGTATTAGCTGTTATAGCTAAGCATTTGCCTGAAGATCAGAAAAGAAGAGCGATCAATTACGGAATTCTTATGGCCTTCGCTTTCCGGTTTGCTGCACTTTTTGCGATTTCTTTTATCGCAAACGTCTGGCAGGTACAGGCGATCGGGGCAGCTTATCTTCTTTATTTAGGCTTAAAGCACGTTATTCAAGCCCGGTTCGGGAAAGCGAATGAAAATATTCATAAAGACGATGAAAAGGAAGCTGCCGGAAAAGGTTTCTGGCCTACAGTCGGAATGATTGCATTAGCGGATCTTGCTTTTGCCATTGATTCGATTTTAGCTGCGGTGGCGATTGCCCTCGGCCTTCCAGATTCACCGTTCGGCAATTTTGGCGGCATGGATGCCGGCCAGTTCACGGTTGTTGTTCTTGGAGGCATTGCGGGCCTTATCTTGATTAAATATGCAGCAACCTGGTTTGTGCAGCTTCTTGATAAACGCCCGGCGCTGGAAACAACAGCATACGCAATTGTTGCCTGGGTAGGTGTGAAACTTTCGGTTATTACTCTGGCCCACCAGGATATTGGTGTTTTACATCATGATTTTCCTCACAGCACCGCCTGGACGCTTGTTTTTTATGGAGTATTGGTCGCCATTGCCCTGCTCGGCTGGTTTGCGCCGGGCAGTAAGTCAGCCGAAAAAAGCCAATCTTAAAAAAGGACTTTTATAAGCTTCAACATAAATGCCATGCTGGTGTTTAACCATTAACACACCCTGATGTTTTTATAAGTCAGGGTGTGTTTTTTTTGCTTGTTGTGATTGGATAAATAAAAAACTAGAACAGTAAAAGTGGCATGTTTTTTTAAGAATAACCCTATATAAGGAAATGGCTTTATCCGGTCAATAATAAACAATACATCCTTTCTCCTAATTTTTTCATTAATTTACTTTCCAAACCCGTAGGAGATTAACAAACTTGCTGTTTTGTAAACATGGCATTAAACTGCCAATATACTGAAAGTTGGTTGACAGATGTTCTAAGCCTCCATACAATGAAGCCGAATTTAACAAAAAGAACCAAAAATATCAAAAGCCTGCACTATTAGAATGTTGTAACGAAAAAAGATGATTAAATAGTTATATTCACCGTCGCTGTTGAACCGGATTTGGAAAGAAGACGAGCATTTACCTAACTATTTTAACTTGCTGATTTCACCTGGTTAAAAAAAGGAGAGGAATAGATATGTCATTCTTTGCGACTCAAGTGAAAAGCGGCCAGGAAGTGGATACAAAAGAAATGCTGAAATCTATTTTTTATAAAAGGAAAGAGTTTCAACTGAAAGAAAGCGCTATTGCGTTTATAGAACAGCTGAAAGAAGTGTTAGGGGGGCAGCGCCAGATCAATGAAACAAGTGAATACTATCATTAGTGAATGAATAACTTTATCCGAGTATGCTTCATGACGTTATTAGATGTGGACAAGCCGCCATAACAAGGGTTTCACTGAAAACGTCTGACCTTTTCATTTTTAACGTCCGACACTGTTAATGCCTCAATACTTAGCACAATACGTTTTTTGCCTCTCTACGTCAGACGTAAGGGGTTTTTGGCATGCCGTTAAAATAAGTGTCCGACGCTCTATCTTTTAGCCTTGTTCTTACAGGCATATAAGGTCGTTTAACGTCATGAAAGGAGGTGATTATGTTGAAAGAGAAAGCAGAGGAATTAAAGGAACTCCTGCGGTATATGGAGTACTGAAAAGTGACATAATGGGGAGGGTTTTTAAATTCGATGACAAAGCAGCGCTCCCGCCCGTCTCTGCTGTTTATCCCAGAGCGCGCGCAAAAACGTTAGCGGTCAATGGATATTCTGTTTATCAATTCGCTTATGAAGGGCTTCTGCTGCATTATCAGCAGGATGGAAAGTATAAAGCAGCTATACGCCATTATTACTTCCAGTCCACTTTCGAAGCGTGTGAACAGCTTTCCATCGAAAAAAGATTTGATAAGGCAGCGATTTTCATTATTCATTACTTTAAAGACCAAATCATCCGGGATCTTGATAACCGAAACCGTAAGTTTTTACTCGATGCCATCAGGCAGACAGGCTTAATCCGGGATGACAGCTGGCGCTATCTTGCCGTAATGGAAGAGGGATTTCATGATCCGCACGGTGATCATGTGAAGATGTATGTATTGGCAAGAGAGAATTTTGCTGATTTTCTTAGTTATATAGAGTGTAATCATTAATATGAAAGAATACGCCCGGATGCATCATTAAAAGCAGCCTTTTTTAAGAAGTAAAGCAGCACAGGCAGCCAAAAAGCAAAAAAAGGGAAGAGGAAAAAACGGAAAAACTCAAGGGGATTCACGCGGAGGAATCAGAAGAATACCGGCAGATTTGGAGATGAAAACAGGTAAGAGCCGATCTGCAAAACAGAAAATTTTCCGGGTAAGAACGGAAAGGGGAAAAAGGGCAGCCAGATCTTACCTGCCCATTCTTACCTGAAAAAACCTTGATGAAGCCTAGCAGGTACTGTAATCAGGCAACCTATAACAGGAAAGCCCACATTCTTACCCGAAAAAGAAAGAGAAAGACGGATAGGATCACATTTTGAGCAGCTGCTTCCGGATTGGTGTGAAAGGAAAGGTTTAGTTGAACCAATCCGGAAGTATGGAGGATTGATTTAACTAAACAATCCCGGCCCAGCACAAAAAAGGGGGGAAGAAAGTGAGCGGAAAACAAGCAGTCAAAAAGATCCAGCCGCGAGATATTAAGGTGCTGCACATGCATAGTGCCTGTATCTGAAATTAAGCCGTTTCAAATCTATGTCCGCCCCCAAAAATGAAAAGCAGATTCAAAAACCAACGCATTAAAAAGTTATTGTGTGATGAAATCGAACAAAGCAGTCTGGCGAAGTATCACTTCATTAACCTTGAACCCGAAATGAGCACAGAGAAATTAAGTGAGGAATTTTTTTTGAATTGCCGGGGAAATTTATTGTTTCTTGGCCGATAATGAAATTAAGTCCATCAAATGGATCAAAAAAGTAAAGGAGGAAGTTGCTGTATGATTCGAGTTGCTTTTTTGCTGAATGTAATCCAGCCGGTTTATATTGCGGATTTTAAAGAAGATGGCACTCTGGCCCGAAATCTTGATGGAGAAATTTTAGATCCTGGCCTTTCAGAAAAAGAGCTGGAGGCAACATTTGCGGATAAAACCGTCATTTTAGCCATTAAGCATTTTGAACAGGAAAAAGAAATGTGGGATGAAAGGGCCCGGCTAGCAAAAGAGCACCGGGTTTATAAAAGCCGCATTCAACTTCTTTTCCTCGATCCGAATAAAAAGCCGGTTTTACCGCCAGAAGAGGAAGAGGACTAATAAAAA
>JAPSKG010000130.1 GCA_031177795.1 Domibacillus sp. | reverse complement strand
GCAAAAACTCATATTCAAGCTCTTCATGATGCAATAAATACCCGCTGTCCGTTTTGGAAAAAGAACTTTCCTCCATCAGCTGCAGGATGGCTTCTTCCTTCTCCACGTCTCTTGCCGGCACAAAGCTTTTTCCAGGCTCGCGGCCTTCGACTGGATTAATCACAATATCCTCATATTGAAATTCCAGCCCGGCAAGCAAGCGGTTTTTTACCCGGTCCAGGTATAGCCTGGCAACCAACGGTGTTTTTAGCCATTTTCGAGAAATTTCTTCTGCTATCTGGACATGCCCGATTTTTTTCAAGCCCGGAACCACTTTTTCTAAAAAGTCATTCATTTTTCCCTGAGGAATGATTATTTGATTGGAGCCTGTGGCTTCCAGCATTTGCTTAAGTTCAAAAAGGCGCCCGCTTTCTTCACTGCCCACTTGAATTAATGCCTCTTTAAATAAAACCGACTGATAAGCGTTCAGCACCATTACCTCGCCCAGTCCTTTGATCTTCAGCTGATATCCTCCACTCTCCGCTATTGAAAGGTCAAATTGCAAAGGAAGTAATTCATCCGACAGGCGCAAACCGTCAAATGTGTTCCTGTTATACGCCAGCTTTACTAGCGGGGCTTTTGTCAGCAAAGGAACAAGCCGCGCCCAGGAAGATGGCGGAATAAGCAGCATGTCAGGAAAAATTGTATAATCAGATTTGTCCGGGAGTGCGTTCACATAAACGGTTTCATCATGCATCACCTGGATAAGCTCCTGAATAACAGCATCTGTTTCTTTTTGAAAGCAATGAAGGTTCGGGTGGTAAGTGAATGAAAGCGAAAAGGGGCCTGGCTTTCCTTCTTTCACCTGTTCCAGAAAAACCCGGATATTTTGAACAGGGGTCGAATCGATTTTTATTTTTATTCCGAACATGAACTGCCCCTGGCTGACGTTAATGACGTTGCACGTAAACTCAGTTTGAAGAACGTGCCTTTTTTCAAAGTGAAGCTGATGACTGCTTGAACGTTTAAGCTGGTTGCTGAAAAGGTTCAGCAGCCCTTCTGCCAGTGCTTGACCGGCTGTGGAATCCGCCTGTTGCTCACCCGGGATAACAGGGAGTGTCCCGTTTCGCTGATGCGCGTAAATCGACAGCAATACGGCCGCAATATGCTGGCAATCCTTTTGAAAGGACGCCAGCACAGGGCAGCTGCATTTTGTCTCAAGTCTGCCATTAGCATTTATTTTTATCGCGACATAGAAGTCTTCCATCCCTTTAACCGTTGCTTCACAGCTTTCAGGACTGTAATGTTCAAATGTTACTTTATTTGCACGGCAAAAAGCATCCCCCCGTTTGAAAGAAGCAGTGCCGCACATTTCTTTAATCATTTTTTCATTTAATTGTATATCCAAAAGGTGTACTCCTTTATTAGAAATTTTAGAGAGTGATAACCATTGGTTTAAAACATTATTTCATAGCATCATGCGAAAAAAGCACCGCTTAAACCTGCACGGTGCTTTTTCTTGTCGTTAAACATATTCTTCCATCTTTTCGTTTAAAAGAAACGGCTCAGGCGGAGTGTGTTCTGCTCCGGAAATAAAGACTCGCTGATCACGATATACACCCGCATACTCATCATCAATTCCCTTTAAAACCAGACGGTGAATATTTTTAATTTGCCATTCGGACAGTGATGCCTTCAAGGACAACCTTTGTTTCCTTTAATGTAAGTGTATTTCCTTCAATTGCATTGGAATGATACGTCCATTCAAGCAGCAATTTTTCCTTTAAGCTTCTAAGTGTAAAAGCAGGCAGGGGGCGCTTTGCATCCAGCTGTTTCTTTTTTTCATCGACGATTTGAAACATTGCAGCTGCCTCCTTTCTCTTTTTAAACTTATTGTCATTTCTCACTATACGAAACGAATGTTTATTGGTCAATGTTACAAAGGGTGATACGGCAAAACCCCGTGTATTTTTCAAACCAGGATAAATCTCTATGACCGGACCTTTTCTGTAAAATAAAGAAATCACCATAAGATTTTCTAGAGCGTACAGCAAGCGCAAAAAACAGTTTCCTGATAAGGAAGGATTCTCTCGATCGTTTCAAAGTCATAACCAGGACTTCTCTAACCGCTGCCAAAGAGGATTTGATCAAGCTCAGGCAGAAGAGGCCAACATGTTTAAAAACGTTTAATGGAGGACATACATACACGGATAGGATTTATCTATTTACACCTAATTTGTTACACACTCTCTCGTGCCTTCAACCACCAATCAATCAGTTTAGCAATTGAAATTGAATCGATAAAACGTCTTCTTCACTGATTCAATTGTTAGCAAAAATACATTGTTTTTTCTATAATCTATCTACAGTAAGAAATCATTCATACGAACTGTATACGTTTGTTTACGGCTTATGCGTAAGATAAATGGTATTTTGCACCATGTTTTACACTATATCCGAAAACTGAAGGAGCGAAAAATCAGATGACAAAGATGAAAGCAGTTGGGTTATATCAATATCTTCCCATTACAGACCCTGAAAGCTTGCAAGATGTTGAAATTCCAAAACCAGAACCAAAGGGGAGCGATCTCCTTGTCCGTGTGATGGCCATTTCGGTGAATCCGGTAGACACAAAAATACGGAGTCCAAAGGAACGTGTTGAAAAAGAGCCAAGAATACTTGGCTGGGATGTTGCGGGGATTGTTGAAGAAACCGGACCAGATACTTCCTTGTTTAAAAAAGGTGACCAGGTTTTTTATGCAGGCAGCGTCGCCCGTCCAGGAGCCAACAGCGAATACCACCTCGTGGATGAACGGATTGTGGGCCGTAAACCTGAAATCTTATCTTATTCAGAAGCTGCTGCTTTACCTCTTACTTCTTTGACGGCCTGGGAAGCTTTGTTTGATCGATTAGGCATACCGGAGACGGGGAATGTGAACACGAATTTATTAGTAATCGGGGCCGCTGGAGGAGTGGGTTCCATTGCCATTCAACTGGCGAAAAGAGCCGGGTTAACTGTGATTGGGACCGCTTCCCGTACTGAGTCAACGCAGTGGATCAAAGACCGCGGTGCCGATCATGTCATTAACCATTACGAGGAATTCGTGCCTCAACTGAAACAAATAGGATTGGAAGGTGTAGACTATATTCTTTGTCTTAACCGAACTGACATGCACTGGGATAATATGGCAAAAGCAATCAATCCGCAAGGGAAAATTTGCTCCATTTATGAGACCAATGAGAAACTGAATTTATTCCCACTGTTTAATAAAAGCGTCACCTTTGTATGGGAACTTATGTTTACCCGTTCCTTGTTCGGTACGCCTGATATGATCAAACAGCATGAAATCCTCAATAAAATTTCAGATATGGTTGACTCTCGTATTCTTCAAACGACAGTGAATGAAGTGCTTTCGCCAATCAATGCAGAGAATGTACGAAAAGCGCATGCCATGTTAGAAGAAGGGAAAACAATCGGAAAAATTGTGATCGAAGGATTTTAACCTGGAAAAACCTGATGTTAAAACACAGCTAAAATCTGCCGATTCCAAAAAAATTCTTTCTAACCAAAAACCAGCCTTAGGGCTGGTTTTTGCAGGTTATTGAGAAAGTTTCAACAGCCTTCTTTGCTTGAGTGGAAATCCCGGCGCAAACAAAAAGCAATGAAACAGGGACAAAATCTATTCAGCCAATGGGCTTTTTGTTTGAACAGTCCCTGCTTTTGTTTTATGATTCGCTTGTTTTAAAGATTATGGAGAAAAAAGAAATGAATTCCGTTAAAATGTATGGCCGGCATGCCAACTTGGAATAACCATACTGTAGTACTGCAAAAAATAATAAAGGACCGCTAAAATTTATTTAACGGCCCTTTTATTTAATTTAATGCTTTTTTCAGTGTTTTGATATTCTGTTTCATCAAACTTACATAGTCTTCCTGGTTTTCGACTTCCTGCTCCATTATAGATTCTAGATTATGAAGAGTTAGTGGCTCAGCTCCAATCTCATTTTGAACCACATCCGTTAGTTTAGACTCCACGTTTTGCTCAAAAATAATATATTTCACTTTTTTTCACGGGCATCTTTAATAATGGCTTGAAGTTCTTTTTGTGACGGCTCATCGCTCGGCGCAAAACCGGCAATGCTGTTTTGTTTTAATCCATACCGCTCTTCCCAGTATCCATATGCGGCGTGTGCAACTACTATTTCTTTTGTTTTTCCATTTTGAATCGTCTCACTAAATTCTTTATCAAGCTGTTCTAGCTCGCTTTTCAACTCTTGAAAATTTTCCTCAAACGCTTCTTTTTGTTCTGGTTTTAACTCAACTAATGCCTCTTTAATATTTTCAGCTATTGTAATGGCGCGTACAGGATCTAACCAAATATGCGGATCAAGATCATCGTGATCCTGTTTTTCCTCGCCTGTTTTATGCTCGTGAACCGCCTCACTGTCCTGGCCATCCTCATGAGTTTCTTCAGCTTGCTCCTCGTGTTCACTTTCTTCTGCATGTTCATCTTCATGGCCTTCATGCTCATCGCTGCCTTGAATAAAAGCAACTCCATCTGCTGCTTCAATCAGCTTTACTTCTTCGTTTTCTAATGCCTCCACGGCGTTATCAACAAACCCTTCCAAGCCAGCGCCCGTATAGATAAACCCATCTGATTCAGCGATATTGAGCATCGTTTTTTGAGACGGCTCAAATGTATGAGCATCGATGTTCGGAGGATACACACTTTCTGCTTTAACATGCTCACCGCCAATTGTTTTCGCAAAGTCTTGCAAAGGAAAAATCGTTGTGTAAATCGTTAGCTGATCTTTTTCTTCTTGATTTTCTGCTTGTTCTGTTGTTTTGCTCCCCCCGCATCCTGATAAAAACAGCGCGGAGGCGAGTATAGCAGTGAAAAATATAGATAAGCTTTTCATTCTAATTCTCCTATTTCTAAAAAATCTATTCGTTTAAGCAAAACTCATCTTCTTCAAAACAACCGTTAGGCGGTGGTAAAAGCAGGGATGCGGTCAGAAAATGCAGCCCAGTCCATGGTCATTTCTTCATCTGAAAGCAAACAAAAATCGAGAGAGACTTCAACCTCTATATGGTTCATGTCTAAGCCAATAAAGACCAGCTCTGTCATGCGGTCTCCAAATTTATCATCCCATCTTTCCAGCAATTCCGGCTCCTCTTGTAAAATAGCCCGTTTTTCTTCCTCAGGATAAGCGGCAATCCATTCACCGGCTCCCTGAATCATGATAGACGGGCCTGCTTGAGACAACAGGCCTGTCATGTCATTCCGGCTGGCAAGCCAGAAAAAACCCTTTGCCCGAATCACATCGACCGGCCAGTTTTCCAGCCAGTTCATGAAACGTTCCGGATGAAAAGGACGGCGGCGGCGATAAACAAACGAAGAAATGCCCAGACTTTCCGTTTCCGGTGTGTGCTCTTCATTAAGCTCTTTTATCCAGCCAGCCGCCTGACTCATTTTGTCAAAGTCAAAGGAGCTGGTGTGTAAAATGCTTGTCAGCGGGATATCGCTAAACGCTGATTTCAGTACCTTCGCTTCTGGATTCAACTTCTTCAACACAGCCTCTAATTCTTCAGCACTTTCATCATCCAGCAAGTCCACTTTATTTAAAACAATCACATTCGCAAATTCAATTTGGTCAATCAACAGATCGACCACTTCACGTGTATCCTGTTCGTCCGTTCCTTGTTTTCGATCCAGTAAACTTTCACCAGATGCAAAATCGTGCCAGAAACGATTTCCGTCTACGACCGTTACAAGGGTATCAAGAGAGGTTTTTTTGGTTAAATCGATACCTAATTCTTCATCAATATACGTAAACGTTTGGGCGACTGGTACGGGTTCGCTAATCCCTGATGATTCAATGACAATGTAATCAATGTCACCCCGGTCTGCCAGCCGCTCTACTTCTTTCATTAAATCGTCACGCAGAGTACAGCAAATACACCCGTTTTGCATTTCTACCAGTTGTTCCTCTGTCCGTGTAAAGCCGCCCTGTTTAACTAAAGCGGCATCAATGTTTACTTCACTCATGTCGTTCACAATAACAGCAATTTTTAAGCCTTCACGATTTTGCAAAATACGATTTAATAAAGTCGTCTTTCCTGAACCTAAATAACCACTCAATACAGTAACCGGTACTTTTTTCATCAATAAAACCTCTTTCCAAATCATAATTATTACGATTTATAAATGATAAATTATTATTTCTATATTCAACATTCATACATTTAACATGAAAATAAACAAATTGATCACAGTTAATAAAAAGCAAGGAAACCCTTTATTATAAGCTGTTGACGATTCGTTCCGCTGCCTGGCGGGCTCCAGAAATATTGCGGGCAATAGGCCCGATTTCAAGCTCTGCCAAAGCTCCAATAACATATAAACCCGGACCCCACTGGAGTGATTTGGATACAATGGGATAGCCGCATTCCGCGCATGGAAGCTCATGCTTTTCTACAATTGGCGTCAGCCATTTCTTCCCTGGCAAAGACGGCTGAAAGCCTGTCGCAAGCAAAACCGTGCCTGTTTGATGAATCAGCTGGTGCTGCTCATCGTACAGGTGAACTTTCTTGTTTTTTACCAGAGCATGTTCAACCTGCCCATCTTTTATCAAAAGCTCTTCATGGCGAACGCTGCGC
>JAPSKG010000129.1 GCA_031177795.1 Domibacillus sp. | reverse complement strand
GCATGTAAAATCATTTGGCCTTTATTAAATCCCCAGAATATTAAATAATGCTGGCGCGACAGCTCGTGAACCAGGGTTTTTAACTGCTCTTTTGTAAGATGCAGAGACAGATTTTGATATTCCATCATCAAGAACGCCCCCTAACAGGTAAGTAAACGCTTGCGTGTATCTTATTTTATGATGGAATTTTTGTTTAGTTCAACCCAACGTACTTTCTTTTTACCAATCTGACCGTTCTTTTTCCAGAAGTTCTTCCGCGGCTACTTGTAAATCGTACAGAGAAATGGAGAAAATCGGGTAATCGCTGCTTTCAGCATGTTTTGATGCCGCTTCTTTTATAAATTTTGGCGAACCTTCTTTTTCTTCATCGTAAACGAGCAAAAGAGCTTCTGTATGCTCAATTGAAAAAGCATCCCGCGCTTTGAATTGCCACGGTCCAGCATATGTTTTTTTGGATACAGCATCCACAAAATCTGCTTGGTCTATCACTGCATTATATTGTTCCTGGCTTTCTTCTTTCCAATTTTTCTCCTGCTCTAAAAAAGGCATCAATACACCTAGCTTTAAGTCTGGAAATTCGTCTTTTAAATCCAGCACCACTTCGGCACCCCAGATTTCCGTTCCTTGCTGTCCGCCAATGATTACCCATTCAAGCCCTTCTTCAATCAAAGAGCGAATTTGTTTTTCAAGCGCAAATTTAATCACACGAATGCCCGGGTTTTTGCGATCCCATATACCCAGTTCCTGACTTTTATAACCCGCCAGCAAAATCGTTTTAACCAAATAAACCACCTCGCGTCCATTATACACGGATCAATGGTAAAATAAAAAAAGACTAGCTTTAAAAGGAGAAAAAAATGAACGTTTTGACAATGGAAGGCTTAACAAAAACACTTGGAGAAAAAACACTGTTTCAAGACATCTCGTTTTCTATTACAGAAGGAGATAAAATCGGTGTTTTAGGAATAAACGGTACGGGAAAATCCACACTTTTAAATGTAATTGCAGGAATTGATGATTATGATTCGGGCGTCAAAGACCACCCAAATGGCTATTCTATTTCTTACTTATCGCAAAATCCGGATTTCAATGAAGCACAGACAATTATTGATTTTTTATATTCAAGCCAATCAACGGTTTTCACAGCGATAAAAAGCTATGAAAACGTTTTGCTGCAGCTTCAAAACAATCCGGACAACGAAGAAATTCAAAATCAGCTTATGCACTTTCAGCAGCAAATGGATGAACTTGGCGCATGGGATACGAACGCGGAAGCAAAAACGATTTTAACAAAGCTTGGCCTGCACGATCACACAAAAAAAATAGGTGAATTGTCCGGAGGCCAAAAAAAGCGGGCAGCCCTTGCAAAAACGTTAATTGAAACACCTGATTTGCTTATTTTGGACGAACCAACCAACCATCTTGACTATGAAAGCATAAAATGGCTGCAGGATTATTTAAAAAAATATAAAAAAGCCGTTTTGTTTGTGACGCATGACCGCTATTTCTTAGATGAAGTGACCGATAAAATTTGGGAGCTAGAACGCGGCAAACTGTACGAATACAAAGGAAATTATGCAGACTTTTTAGAATCCAAAGCGATTCGGGAAGAAAATGAATCACTTGAGCAAAGCAAAAAAGAAAGCTTGTTTAAAAAAGAGCTTGCCTGGATGCGAAAAGGAGCCAAAGCCCGCACAACAAAGCAAAAAGCCCGCATTCAACGATTTGAAACTCTGGATGAAGAAGTGAAAAATAAATCAGCAAAAGAATCTCTTGAAATCGAGCTTGGAGGGGCACGCCTCGGCAAAAAAGTGCTGGAGTTAAAAAATATTTCCAAATCATTTAGCGGCCAGCCCATTGTGGCGGATTTTTCTTTTTTATTAAAAAGAGGCGATCGCATTGGGATTGTAGGGCAAAATGGAAGCGGAAAATCCACACTGTTAAACATTGTTGCCGGAAGAGAGCCTGTTGATAGTGGTGAATTGGATAAGGGACAAACCGTTAAAATTGGTTATTACACCCAGGAAAATGATGATATGGATGAAAATCTGCGGATGATCGAGTACATCCGCGAAACGGCAGAGTCCATTCAATTAAAAGACGGAAGCTTTATTTCAGCTGCACAAATGCTGGAACGCTTTTTGTTTCCAATGCATACGCATGGAACCCTGATCCGCAAATTGTCTGGCGGAGAAAAGCGGCGCCTGTATTTATTAAACATTTTAATGTCCGCGCCAAATGTTCTGCTTCTCGACGAGCCGACCAACGACCTGGATACACAAACTCTGACGATTTTAGAAGATTATTTAGAAACGTTTCCAGGCGTTGTGATGACCGTATCCCACGACCGCTATTTTCTTGATAAAACATGCCGCCAGCTGTTTGTTTTCAAAGGAAACGGTCAAATAGAGTTTTACTATGGCAGTTACTCAGAGTTTTTGGAAGAAAAGCCTGAACCGCCTGTTTCTGAAGCAAAACCGAAAATAGCTGTTCCTGTTCCGCCGCGTCCGGAAAAGAAAAAGAAAATGTCTTATTCTGAAACGCGTGAGTGGGAAACAATTGAAGATGATATGGAAGCAGCCGAACAAAGATTAAGTGAAATTGCAGTTGAAATGGCAGGAGCAGGCAGCGATTTTGAAAAACTTAATCGGTTGATGGAAGAAGAAACAAAAGTGAAAGAAAAGCTTGACTACATGCTGGAACGATGGGAATATCTAGCTGAAAAAGCAGAAAGCTAAACAAAACAAGAAAAAGGCTTCCGATTTTCCCGGAAGCCTTTTTTTCTCATTATCTTGTAATAGTCGCCTGCCAGCTGCCGCCGCCCCGGTCGCATGTGAATTGGCCTGATACCGTTCTTCCATCCGCTGAAAGGGTCCCTCTGTAGTCGCAGTTATTTCCATCACTGCTGCTTCTTCTTTCTACACGGACGTTGTTTCCTTGAATACGAATTGTCAGCACTGCTGTTACTGGAGTTTGGCCGGACTGTGTCCATCTGGCATCAAACACATTGCTGTTGCCCCGGCGTGTCCACACTCCTTGCCATCCTCCTTCTTGTTCATACCACACTCTGCCAAGCCGATCCCGGTCCCGATCTTGCTGCCGCCGTTCGATAACAGCACTCCAGCTTCCCCCTCCGCGTGTACAAACAAATTGCCCGCTTGCTGTTCTGCCGTCTGCACCAAACAATCCTGTATAGTTGCAGTTGTTCCCATCACTGCTGTTTCGGCGTTGAATTAAAATAAAAGGACCAGCTGTGTAAATCGTCAGCACAGCTGTAACATCCCGCTGTCCTGCCAATGACCATCTGCCATCAAACTGATTGCTTCTTCCGCGTCGTGTCCAAACGGCTCTCCAGGGTCCTTCTTGAACAATCCAGCGTTGGCCCAAATCAAAATTTTGTCCCAATCCCCTTTGAACAGGAATTGCGTCATACTCTCCATAATAAGGATCCCAGTATGGATACATAGTTGCGTTCCTCCATCCACGCTTTTTAAAAAACACTGCTCTTTATCATATGTTTCAAACTCATGTCAGGTACATAGCACAGCAAAAGCAGATAGGGTAGGCATTTCTTTTCAGAAAGCTTTCTTTCGTCACAACGAATGATTTTTTCATAAAGAGGGGATACTAAACAAAACACTTGCCGATTCTTCGTCAAAACTTCTCAAATAATAAGGTGGTCTTTTGACAGATTTTTCTTGAATAACACGCTATTATTTGTTTAAAAGGAGATCGATGAAAATGAAACCCCCAGCCAGCTTAACGTGTTCTGCTTGTAGTCAGCTTATTTTAAAAAAAGATTTGATTGCCTGGACAAAAAAAGACAAGGTTGTTCATTTGCTTTGCGCAACGGCCCAGCTGAGGGAAGGCGTTAATTTTATAGGACGGGCTGAAAAATTATTTGCCCAATTAGAATGCAAACAGCAACATGCTTAATCATACAAAAAATTTTAAAAGCCGCTAAAAAATTAAAGTTCTTTTTTGCGGTAAATGAACAAGCAAAACCCTGCTCTTAATTTTTTTCCGTGCAGGGTTTTTTATTGTGGACGCATGCTGCAAAGCCTGTAAGAAACAATATCCAATCAAACCCTACAAAAAAAAGGAAAAAATTGTCGTATTATGCAGAAAAGAAAAAACGGTTTCATTACCGAAATTTGTTTAATTTTAAGGAAAAATAGTATACTCTTAAGTAGTACTAATATCATATTCTAATACAAAAAAAGGTAAATAATCCTGATTTTATTAAAAGAAAGCATGATTACAATGCTCCTGATTTTTCTCGCTCTTTTATTTCGAGCACACTGTTCTGTTTGACTCTTGTATGATTCCGTTAAGGTGATGGCAAGCCTAGAAAAACAAAATTTTGGACGTTTTGTCTGAACGGTACATTTAAAATAAAAATTTATGGTGATAAAATGAAAAAAATTAAAAAAACAGCTGAGCAAATCATACATAAAACAAAACAGGCCACCACACAATCCAGTATCAGCCTGCAAATAAAAGAACAAGAAGATCTGCAGTTCCGACGCCTCGTTGAAAACTCTCCTCACATTCTTTTTATTCATCAAGACGGAAAAATTGTGTATGCCAATTTAAAAGCAGAAAAAGATCTTGGCCATGAAAAAACAAGTATCATCGGCCAACGTGTAAAAGATTTAGTTAGCCTCGAATTTCAAGAAAATGTTGAAGAAAACCTGCGCTATTTACTGAGCAGCCACCAGGAAAAACGAATAGATTCATTAAAACTTATTTCTCTAGATGGAAAAGAAATTTTTATAGAATGTTTCGCATGCGCTGCGGAATTTAACGGAAAGCCAGCTGTGATGATAACAGGACAAGATATTACCGAGAAAAAAGAACTTCAAGCAGAACTGCAAAAAAGCGAGCAGCGATACAAATCATTATTTGAACAAAACGTCAACTGTGTTTATTCGCTCGATTTAAACGGCTATTACACAAGCTGCAATGATATGTGCCATACACTGAGCGGATACAGCAAAGAAAAGCTGTTAACCATGCATTATAGTGACCTGATTATTCCGGAAGAGCACGAAAAAGTCCATGCTTATTTTAAAAAGTGCACAAAAGGAATTCCTCAAAGCTTTAAAACAAGTTTTTTTAACGAGTATGGCGCTATTATTCACCTTTCTACAACGATTGTTCCAATTATAGTAAACGGACAAATCACGGGTGTATTTGGGATCTCGCAGGATACAACAAAGCAAGTGAAAACAGAAGAAGAAATAAAAAAAATGGCTTTTCAAGATTATTTAACCGGTTTGCCAAACCGAAACATGCTTCTTTCACAGCTTAATGCAGAAATTGATCATGCTTCAAGCCACAACCAGTCATTTGTTTTACTTTTTATTGATTTAGATCGGTTTAAAAACATTAACGATACGCTAGGTCACTATGCAGGAGACCTGCTTTTAAAAGAAGTGGCACAGCGCCTCAGATTTTCTTTAGGAGAAACAGATATGATATTCCGGCAAGGCGGCGATGAATTTATTATTTTGCTGCCAAACGCTGATAAAAATTTGGCTGCCCGGGCGGCCAAACAAGTGCTTGACATGTTATTAACCCCGTTTTCTATTCATGGTACCGACTTTTTTATTTCACCGAGTATAGGAATCAGTGTTTTTCCTGGAGACGGGAAAAACGCCGACACTTTAATAAAAAATGCTGATTTTGCCATGTATCAAGTGAAAAAAACAGGAAAAAACAATTTTGCTTTTTATTCTTTTCATGAAGAAGAGTTTAAAGTTAATCCATTAAAAATTGAAATGGAGCTTTACAGGGCGGTTGAACGAAATGAATTTTTCTTGCATTATCAGCCTAAAGTAAATTTAAAAACAGGAAAAATAATAGGGGCAGAAGCGCTAATCAGATGGATGCATCCTCAATTAGGGTTGGTTTCGCCAGCATCCTTTATTCCAATTGCTGAAGAAACAGGATTGATTGTTCCGATTGGAGAGTGGGTTTTATCTACTGCTTGCAAACAAAATAAACAATGGCACCAAAAAGGCTTTTCTACCGTTGTTTCTGTTAATTTATCTGCCCGGCAGTTTGCACAGCCAAACCTGGCGAGAAAAATCAAACAGATTTTGCAAGAAACGAAAATGGACCCGAAATACCTGGAAATTGAAATTACTGAAAGCATGACTGCTGACTTGAACCGTGCTGTTCATACGCTGCACGAATTAAAAAAACTGGGGCTGCGTATCAGTATTGACGATTTTGGAACAGGTTTTAGCTCATTAAATTATTTAAAACAATTTCCTGTCGATACCTTGAAAATCGACCAGTCTTTTGTTCGCAACTTGCATAGCAGCCCGGAAGACAAAACCATTGTCAACACAATTATTTCCATGGCCCATAACTTAAATTTAAATGTGGTGGCGGAAGGAATTGAAACAAAAGAGCAGCTTGTTTTTTTGCAGCAGCATCTTTGTGATGAAGGACAGGGGTATTTGTTCACAAAGCCGCTTTCGCCGCTTCAATTAGAAGAACACATGGACTCGGTAGAAAACGTCGTAAAATCACTGGGCCTTCCGCAAGACATCAACCAGCGAAACTGGGCACAGGAACTGCTGCGCCAGGCCCGAAAAGAACTGGATGAAACCATTCAAATGCAGCAAGGGATGACGTTTAAATTTAAATTGCTTGATGGC
>JAPSKG010000128.1 GCA_031177795.1 Domibacillus sp. | reverse complement strand
ACACACTTTCTAGAACAGAGGTATTTACAGAGGTTACATCCCCCACAAAACCAAGTTCTTCTTTATCAATAAAATCAGCTTTTAAAATTCCCTGATCGCTTGATTGAAGCCCAATTGCTGCAATCCTGTATCCTTCAAGAAGGCGGACAAGTTTCCGGTTCATGCTTCCCGATAAAACAAGTTCTGCTGCGTCAAGCACTTCTTTTGATGTAACACGCAAGCCATTTTTAAATTCACTTTGCACGTTCATTCTTTCAAGCATCGCGTTAATTTCGGGACCGCCGCCATGTACAAACACAATTTTGTATCCATCTGAAAGAAGGGAATTCATACTTGTAAAAAAGCTGTCAGACAACTCTTTCAAAACACTGCCGCCGCACTTTACTACAACTGTTTTCACATTAACAACTCCTTTTTAGCTTAAAAGCTCTTTTTTATTATGGATACATAGGGAAGCCTTTAAGACCAGCTGTTTCTTCAAATCCAAACATAATATTTGCATTTTGAATAGCTTGTCCAGCTGCCCCTTTTACAAGGTTGTCAATCACTGACACAATAACAAGGCGATTGGTGCGGGTATCTACGTCGACCGAGATATCGCAGAAATTAGAGCCGGCGACTTCTTTAATACCAGGAAACTGTTTAGACGGGCGAACGCGGACAAATGGATCCTTTTTATATGTTTCTTCATAAAGTGCCTGAACACCTTCTGTTGTCATTTCTTTTGTAAGCGGTGCATACATCGTTGCCATAATTCCGCGTGAAACCGGCAGCAAATGAGTTGAAAAAGTAATAGGTGCTGTGCTGCTGTTCCACCAGGAAAGCTGCTGTTCAATTTCTGGAATATGCTGATGTTCGTTTACTTTGTAGATGCGGAAGTTGTCGTTCATCTCTGCAAAATGAACAATTGGTGATAAGCCGCGTCCTGCACCGGATACCCCTGACTTTGCGTCAATAATGATGTTTTTCACATCGATAATATTTTGCGTTACGGCAGGTGCAAGACCGAGCAGTGCTGCCGTTGGATAACAGCCCGGGTTGGAAAGGACCTTTGCAGATTTTATGTTTTCACGGTTCCACTCGGTTAAGCCATAAACAGCATCCGCGATAAATGACTGATCTGCAGGCTCTTTTTTATACCACTTTTTGTAATCTTCTGTTTCTTTTAAGCGAAGGTCTCCGGATAAATCCACTACTTTTGCGTGTCCGCCAGCCAGTTGTGGAGCAAGCTTAGCTGCCGCGCCGGAAGGAACAGCAAGAAAAACAACGTCTGATTCGTTTTTAATCGTTTCTGTATTAATCTTTGTAAGCGGAAGAACACAGATTTCAGCCAGGTGAGGGTATTCTTCTGTTACAGGAACACCGTCTTTACTTGATGAATAAACCGCTTGTAACTCAAAATTAGGATGATTGGATAAAAGGCGTATAAGTTCAATACCGCCATAGCCAGAAGCGCCGATTACGGATGCTTTCATAAAAAAACTCCTTTGTATTTTTATTTATAACCACTAATAATTATTAAAATTTATTCTTCCATTATAAAATTGTGGCTTCTTTAAATCAACCGATTTTGTCAAATGCTTTATTTTTGTGCATAATGGAAGAATGAAGAAGTTTGAAAATCCATAACGGAGGAACAGGCATGGATCTCATAAAATGGTTTGAAAAAGGGATAGCACCTGAACAATATATCGAAAACATGTCTGAACATAAAGAAGCTTTTTTGCATGTGCTGAAAAGTTTTCGTTTGTCTGCTGATGAAGCTTCACTCGTTAATAAACTAAAAGAAGCAGGCTGGCGTGTTATTATTTTAACAGAAGATTGGTGCGGAGATGCAATGATGAATGTGCCGATTTTGCTGTCGCTTTCTAAAGCGGCAAACATGGAGGTCCGCCTTTTGCATCGGGATGAAAACCTGGAATTAATGGATCAATACTTAACAAATGGCACTTCGCGCGCCATTCCTATTTTTATTTTTATAAATGAAAAAGGAGAAGAACAAGCTGTTTGGGGACCACGAGCGCCAGCTGTACAAGAAATGGTTGCCAACTTCCGATCTTCTCTGCCGCCGCGTGACCACGAGAGTTTTAATGAAAAAAGCCAGGAAATGATTCGGAAATTGACGGATATGTATCGAACGGACGAATCACTCTGGCAGGAAGTATACCGCAGTTTAAAAACAACAATTGCGGAACGATTATATTAATAGAAGAAAGACTGGGATGACGATGACGAAACGAGCACGAATTATTTACAATCCAACATCAGGGCGAGAGCTTTTCCGCAAGCATTTGCCAGAAGTATTGGAAAAATTGGAAAAAGCGGGCTATGAAACTTCTGCGCATGCTACAACGGGAGAAGGGGATGCAACAAGAGCTGCCCAAATTGCCGTTGAACGAAAATTTGACGCTGTAATTGCTGCAGGCGGAGATGGCACGCTAAACGAAGTTGTAAATGGACTTGCTGGACATGAGCACCGCCCGAAATTTGGAGTGATCCCAATGGGAACCACCAACGATTTTGCCCGTGCCCTTCATATACCGCGCGATATACAGGGAGCGGTTGATGTTATTGCGGCAGGTGAAACGATTCCTGTTGATATTGGACGAATGAATAATCGGTATTTTATTAATATAGCAGGCGGAGGCCGTTTAACAGAACTTACTTACGAAGTGCCAAGCAAGTTGAAAACGATGCTTGGCCAGCTTGCTTATTATTTAAAAGGAATTGAAATGCTGCCGTCAATCAAGCCAACGAATGTAACAATTGAATATGATGGACAAGTGTTTGAAGGCGAATCACTATTGTTTTTGATCGGGTTAACAAATTCTGTCGGTGGTTTTGAAAAGCTGGCGCCGGATTCATCCGTAAACGATGGACTATTTACCTTGATTATTTTGAAAAAAACAAATCTGGCAGAATTCATCCGGATTGCCAGTCTTGCGCTTCGCGGAGAACATTTAAATGATCCTCATGTTATATACACAAAAGCACGTCGGATTCGCGTTCATTCAGAAGATCAGATGCTGATCAATCTGGATGGAGAACTTGGTGGAGAAATCCCGGCTGATTTTGAAAATTTATACCGGCACCTCGACGTTTTTGCTCCAATCGAGGAATTACGGCCGCAGGACCGAATTTACTAAGGAAAGATGCTTCGATTAAATCGAAGCATCTTTTTTCTTGAAACGTATTTCGCTACACGAAAAATATGGTAAAATAGTTACCCGGGTAAATAAAGGAGAAATATAATGCAAACACATGAATTGTTTCACACAGTTCACCAGCTTTCAAGGGAACTGACAAAACTGGTAAATGAAACGCTTCAGCCATTTGGGCTTTATAGTGCACAGTGGGCAGTTTTATTTGTATTAAAAACAAAAGGGAACATGCCGCAGTCATCGCTGTGTGAATATTTAGCCGTTGAAGCACCGCCAATGACGCGCACTATCCAACGACTTGTTAAACAAGGATATGTTCAGCAAACGCCAGGCGAAGACAAGCGGATAAAATTGATTCAATTAACGGAAAAAGCCGAACAAGCTTATCCGGAATGGGAAAAAGCAGTTTTGTTGATGAACAACAGGCTGCTTGAAAAAGTTCCTCAAAAACACCAAGCGATGATGCAGTCATTGCTCGCCGAGTGGCTTGGCCGACTAAAAGGAGATAAACATGAATAAACCTGCTTTATGGACTAAAGATTTTATTGGTACAGCTTTAACAAATTTTTTCGTATTTATGACGTTTTACTTTTTGCTTGTTACTCTTCCTGTTTATGTATTAAATCAATTACATAAAACAGAAAGTGATGCAGGCCTTGCTACAACAGTGTTTTTGATTTCTGCAATTCTCATTCGTTTTATCTCAGGACAATGGGTTGAACATTACGGCAAAAAAAAGGTGCTGATTGCTTCATTGGTCTTGTTCCTTGGTGCAACCGTTCTTTACCCATTCGTTAACAGCATGACAGCCTTGCTTTTGCTCCGTTTGTTTCATGGAATTGGCTTTGGTATGGCTACAACCGCTGCAGGAGCAATGGTGGCAGGCATCATTCCTAACTCGCGCCGGGGTGAAGGCATGGGATATTATGTAATGTTTATGAACCTTGCAATGGCCATTGGGCCGTTTGCCGGATTGGCAATTATGAACAATTGGGGAAGCACACCTGCTTTTATCGTTTCGGCAGTCATCGCATTGTGCGCTTTACTGCTTGGCTTTTCATTGAAAAAAGACAATGGGCATAAAAAGCCAGCAGAAAAGTTTAAATTTAATTTATCGCCGGGAAACCTGCTGGAAAAATCAGCTGTGCCAATTTCTTTAACTGGTACGTTTTTTGCAATTGTTTATTCCGGTATTTTATCGTTTGTTTCTGTTTATGCAAAAGAACTTCACATTGGCGCTGCCGCCGGCTTCTTTTTTGTTGTTTACGCAGTGGTTATTGTTTTGTCGCGCCCTTTTACAGGACGATGGTTTGATCGTTATGGAGCTAACATGATTGTTTACCCGTCGATTGTTTTGTTTGCAGGCGGCATGCTGCTTTTAAGCCAGGCTGGCGGAGCAGGTCTTTTCTTGTTTGCAGCTGGTGTAATTGGACTTGGATGGGGAACTTTGTTTCCAGGCTTTCAAACCATTGCCATTTCCCAGGCTCCTCCTGAAAAAAAAGCATTGGCAACCGCAACATTCTTGTCGCTTTTTGATCTTGGCATCGGCTTTGGCTCTTTTGTAATGGGCGCTGTAGCAGCCGGGCTTGGATTTAAACTTCTTTACAGCGTTTGTGCGGTGTATGTGCTTGGCGGAAGTCTTGTTTATTATTTTGTGCAAAAAAACAGCAGGCAGATAAAACACTCTTCACATTAATAAAACAGCTAGCCTGTCACGCAAACTTTATTTTAAAAGAAGTGTGGCAGGTTTTTTTATGTGAAAAAATTGTTTTTCTTCTTAAAATAAGAAGCCGGCAAAGAAAAAAGAATACTTTAGCCCTTTTATTTGTTTTTCATATACAGCTGGTTTTTGTTCGTTTTTTACAGCTCGTTAAACGGGCGGATTTTTTGCTTGTTTGCTACACTATTTAAGAGAACCTGTGGAAGAAGGAATCATGATGAACAGTGTGTGGTCCATGTTAAAGCCGTACCGGTTCCGAATGGCAGCAGCATGGGGGCTGATGCTGCTGGAGCTAGCCGTTGAGCTTGTCTTGCCGGTTTTAATGGCAAAAATGATTGACGATGGAATTATAGCAGGGAATTTAAATGCCATTCTTGCCTGGGGATCGGTCATGATAGGGCTGTCTTTGTTTTCCTTTGCAGCCGGGATTACAAATTCATTTATTGCAGCCAGAATTGGGCAAAATTATGGGTTTGATATACGAAAAGAACTAATTGCAAAACTGCAATCTTTTTCATTTGGGCAGTATGGCCAGTTTGATACATCAACGTTAATTACCCGGATGACCAATGATGTAACGCAGCTGCAAAACGCTGTTTTTATGAGTTTGCGCATTATGCTGCGGGCGCCTCTCATGATTGTTTTTGGCACATTAATGGCCTTGTTGGTTCATTTTAAGTTGTCGCTTGTTTTACTGGTAACTGTACCGGTAGTGACGTTTTTTATGCTTTTTATGATGCACAAAGGTGCCAGGATGTTTCGGCAAGTGCAGCAGAAATTAGATAAAGTAAATAGTGTGATGCGTGAGAACTTAACTGGAATTCGCTTGATTAAAGCGTTTGTGCGGAGCGACTATGAAGCAGCGCGGTTTGAAAAAGCCGGGAAATCGCTTATGGATGATACCATTCGGGTGATTCGTGCTTTCGAAAGCATTGTACCGGCTTTGCTGCTTGTTATGAACAGCGGCCTCATTTTCATTTTGTGGCTCGGTTTTTTGGAAGCACAAGCTGGAAATGCAACGGCAGGAGAAATTGTAGCTGTTGTTAATTACGCGGCGCGAATTATTATTTCTTTATCTATTTTCACGTTTATTACGGTCGCATTCTCCCGCGGAAAAGCATCAGCGGATCGAATTGGCGAAGTGCTAAGCGTTAAAAAAGAACCATTGAAAAAAGTAACTGAGCCATATCCGGAAAAAGGCGACATTGTTTTTGAACAGGTGACTTTTACTTATCCGGGCGGTACTTCTCCTGTTCTTGATTCGTTATCTATGGAAGTGAAGAGAGGCAGCATGGCAGCCATTTTAGGCGAAACAGGATCGGGAAAATCTGCCCTCCTGTCTCTTATTCCGAGGCTTTATGAACCAAATCAAGGCAAACTGATGATTGGCGGCCGCGACATTAGTCGAATGAACATTGAAAACTTGCGTGGGCAAATCGGTTTTGTTCCGCAAGAGTCCCATTTGTTTACCGGATCGATTTTAGAAAATATTCGCTGGGGAAAAAAAGAGGCGTCAGAGAAAGAAGTGATAGCAGCTGCAAAAAAAGCGCAAATTCACGAAACAATTGCTTCTTTTCCAGAAGGTTATCACACAATAATCGGCCAGAAAGGCATTACTTTATCCGGCGGGCAAAAGCAGCGGATTTCCATTGCAAGAGCGATTATCCGCAAGCCTGATATTTTAATTTTGGACGACAGCACAAGTGCACTTGATGTGAAAACAGAAGCAGCTTTGATTCAAGAAATAACAAAAGAAGAATGCACGATTTTTATTGTGACACAAAAAATCTCTACCGCAGAGCTAGCAAGCAAGATCTTCATCATTGAAAGCGGGAAAATAGCAGCATCCGGCACACACAGC
>JAPSKG010000127.1 GCA_031177795.1 Domibacillus sp. | reverse complement strand
ACGAGAGCCGCCTGAACTTTTGCTGCGGAATTTATCGCGTCTTTGCGGAAGCGCCGCTTCATTGGTAATGTGAACTGGAGTACGATCAGGCTCTTTTGTGATCAGCTTTAATGCTGCTGCTACAATTTCTTCTGGATTGTACTGGTCAAGCAAGTCTTTAGCAAATGCGCGGTATTCTACCCACTCATTTTTTGAAATTGCTTCTTCCAATTCTGTTACAGCCGCTTGCTGCAGGCCGCTTAATGCATCATCCCATGATGGAGCTTCCATCGGATTCATACGCTTTTTCGTTGTGCGTTCTACTTCACGAAGATAGCTCATTTCACGCGGATCTACCAATGTAACTGCCATACCTTCTTTACCGGCACGTCCTGTACGGCCGATACGGTGAACATAACTTTCCGGATCTTGCGGAATATCATAATTGTAAACGTGCGTTACACCGGAAATATCAAGTCCGCGTGCTGCTACGTCCGTTGCAACTAAAACATCAATTTTCCCTGCTTTAAAGCGATTCAAAACAGTCAAGCGTTTTGCTTGAGTTAAATCGCCATGAATTCCTTCGGCCTGATATCCACGCAAGCTAAGTGCGTTAGCAAGTTCATCTACACGGCGTTTTGTACGTCCGAAAATGATAGCAAGCTCTGGTGAGTGAGAATCCATCAAACGTGCAAGGGTATCAAATTTATCGCGCTGGTGCACTTTTACATAATATTGATCAATGTTAGAAACAGTCATTTCTTTTGCTTTTACTTTAATCATTTCTGGATCTTTCATAAAGCGTTCTGCAATCGCACGGATCGGTCCTGGCATTGTTGCAGAAAACAAAAGTGTTTGGCGTTCTTCAGGAACATTTGAAAGGATTGATTCAATATCTTGAATAAAGCCCATGTTCAACATTTCATCTGCTTCATCAAGCACAAGTGTTTCCAGATTATCAAGTTTTAATGTACGGCGTTTAATATGGTCAAGAATACGTCCCGGTGTTCCAACAATGATATGTGGGCGCTGTTTCAATGCACGAATTTGGCGTTGAATGTCTTGTCCTCCATAAACAGCAAGAACGCGAACACGCTTGCCGCTTCCGATTCTGTATAGCTCTTCTGACACTTGAATCGCAAGCTCACGTGTTGGTGCAATAATTAACCCTTGAATGTTTTCGTTTTTTGTATCGATTTTTTCTACCATCGGAATACCAAAAGCAGTCGTTTTCCCCGTACCCGTCTGCGCCTGGCCAATGATGTCTTTTCCTGTTAAGCCTAAAGGAATCGTTTCTGACTGAATCGGCGTCGCCTCTTCAAACCCCATTTTGTCGATTGCTTTGAGCGTCTCTTCACTTAAATTTAAATCTTTAAATTTCGTCAATAGTTTCTTCTCCTTCTATGTTTAAACTGCTATCCGCACAAAAAAATACCCTTCAACATTTATGCGAAGAGCAACATGTCTTTTCTATCTTATCATTTCACGTCCGAAATTTCAATGCGCATTTTTATTACTCTACGTTATTCGGCGAGAAAAGTAAAGACTTTCTTAAAGAGCTCTTCTGTGTTTCCTGTATGGCATATTAAATGAGTGGCTCCCTCTGAATAATGAAGGTGCCGTTTAGCTGATGAAATACGTGCATAAATGTAGCTGGCACTTTTTACCGGGACAATACCATCCGCTGTTCCTTGAGCAATAAAAACCGGTACGTTCACTTTACGGAGCGCAGGACGTGCAAGACGGACAACTTTTTGAAATTCACGTGTTGCTAAGGGAGGAGTCATAATTAACTTTTCCCGGTATCTAAGAAATAATGCATTTTCATGAAGCTTTTTTTCACGAAAATCTTGCAGCATTTTTTTTACATCTTTTTTTATTTGCGAAAAATTAATATATTTGGCTGCTGCACTAAGCATAACGAGTTTACTGACCGGATATCTTGCTGTTAAAAAAGCGGCAATAAGTCCGCCCATTGAAAATCCAATGATATAAACTGTTTCACATTCTTCCTGAAGCTTTAACAACGCATTTTCTGCACAATCTAACCATTGTGAAAAAGTAATGTTTTTCAGAGACAACGTTTCTCCATGCCCCGGCAAAACAGGTACAACTACTTTCCAGTCTGTTTTTTCGCTTAAATAATCAGCAAGCGGCTGCACTTCATACGGAGAACCAGTAAATCCATGGATACAAAGGCATCCAATCATGAATGCCCACCACCTTTAAATTTAAACGGAAAAATGTTCCACAATTTCTTCAAGTTTCATCCCTCTTGATGCCTTAACAAGAATTAACTCCCCGCCTTCAAGTACATCATCAATTGCCTGAATAAGTTCTTCTTTACTTTGGAAAGAAAAAACGCGTTCCGGTCCAAGAGCAGCTTTTGCACCGGATCCAATAAACTGCCCAAGTGCCCCATAAGTAAATACATAATCAATTTTTTGGGGATCAATGACCTGTCCCGTCTGGTAATGAAACAATTCTTCATCCAATCCAAGTTCCAGCATATCGCCCAGCACTACAATTTTTTTGCTGTATCCAGGCAAATCTGAAACAAGTGAAATGGCGGCTTTTACAGATGTCGGGCTTGCATTGTATGCATCATTTATTAACCGGGTGCCTTTTTTGCCTTCCAGCCATTCAAGGCGCATTTTTGTAAGTGCAACTTTGCTGAGGCCATCTGCCATCGATTTAAACGAAATATCGAAAAGGTTTGCTGCTGCAATTGCCGCCAGCGCATTTGTTACATTATGTTTTCCTAAAACAGGCAAATTAAATTGAATATCCGGGGCTTTGTTAATCAAAAAAACACTTCCGTTTTCCAATTGTTGAATGGAAGAAGGATAAAAGCTATTGGTTGTTGCTAATCCGAAAGTAACGGTTTGATACAAGCTATCTTCCTGTATTCTTTCTGCTAAAAGTGGTTCATCTCCAAAATAAACAAGCGTACCTCCAGATGACAGCCCGGCTGTAATTTCCATCTTGGCATCTGCGATTGCTTCGCGAGAACCTAAATCCTGCAAGTGAGATTCACCGATATTTGTAATAATGGCTGCGTCTGGAGAAGCAAGCTTTGATAAAAGCTCAATTTCACCTCTGCTGCTCATTCCCATTTCTAGAACGGCAATTTCTGTTTCTTCACGAAGGGAAAGCATGGTCAGCGGAAGTCCGATATGGTTGTTGTAATTGCCTTCTGTTTTTTGAACCCGGTACTTTTCAGCAAAAACGGCTGCAGTCATGTCTTTGACTGTTGTTTTTCCATTGCTGCCTGTAATTCCGATCACTTTTATGTTTTCCAGTGAGTCACGGTATGCTTTAGATAACTGCTGAAGAGCAAGAAGAGTATCTTCCACGATTAATACTGGCAAATCTGCCGGAGCACCGGGTACATTTTTTTGCCAAAGTGCCGCCGATGCCCCGTTTTCAATGGCCTGACGAACATACTGGTGACCGTCCGTGTTTTCACCGGCAAACGGAATAAAAAGGCGGCTGCCTTCCACTGTTCGCGAATCGATGGAAACACCTTCAATCAATCGTTCATTCCAGCTTGTTACATCGTTTTCTATCTTTATCATTTTCGTTAACTGCTCAACAGTTCTTCGAATCATGGGCGCCCACCTTTAAACCGTGTATTTGATTTTTTGTTTTTCTTTATAACGTTCAATTCCGAGCTCAATCATTTTTTCGATCAACTGCGGGTAATCAACACCTGCTTCTTTCCAAAGCAGCGGGAACATACTAAATGGCGTAAAGCCAGGCATTGTGTTTACTTCATTAATTAAGAAATCTCCGCTTTCCGTTAAGAAAAAGTCGGCACGAACAAGACCTGAGCAATCAAGTGATTGAAATGCGCGAATGGCCAGTTCCTTCATTTCCACTTGTTGTTTTTCCGTAATTTCTGCTGGAATAATTAAAGCAGTGTCCCCATCTTCATATTTAGCTTTATAGTCATAAAAATCTTTTTTTGGTACAATCTCTCCGATTACAGAACATTCCGGAGCGTCGTTCCCTAAAATTCCAACTTCAATTTCGCGAGCTGTTACGCCTTCTTCCACAATAACCTTCCGGTCAAATTGATAGGCTTCTTCCATAGCAGCAATAAGCTCTTTTTTACTTTGACATTTACTAATACCTACACTGGATCCAAGGTTTGCCGGTTTTACAAAACAAGGCCACCCAATCTCATTTTCGATTTTGTCACATACCGCCTCTTGTTCATTTTCCCATTCGGTACGCGTCATATGCGTAAATTTAACTTGTTTTAAGCCGGCCTGTGCAAAAATATGTTTCATTGTGACTTTGTCCATGCCAGCAGAAGAAGCCAGAACTCCATTACCAACATACGGGACATCCAATACTTCTAACAATCCCTGAACCGTACCGTCTTCTCCATTAGGTCCGTGCAAGAGAGGAAAAACAACATCGTACTTTTTTTGTGCAAGCATTGACAGGACACGCTCAGTTCCACCGTTTCCTTTTAGTTGAAGTTCTTCAACTGAAGCAGCTGGAGCTTTGAGTTTTTCTCCTTCTGTCCATGTGCCGTCAATAGAAATGTAGACAGGGTACACATCAAATTTATTTAAATCAATGGCCGCAGTTACAGCTTTTGCGGTTTGCAATGATACCTTGTGTTCTGCTGATTTTCCTCCGTAAAGCAATCCAAGTTTCGTTTTCATTTTAATCCTCCAAAAAAGTTCGCTCATTTTTATTCTACCATGCTTTTCTTTAACTAGAAAAATCTTTCCCTGTGCCATCGTGCTCAAATTATAATGTATGCACATGTTACGGAATAATAACAATCTTCCGCTTATCTGCTTCCACCTTAACTTTTTATGTAATGCCCTCTATAATTTCTCCTTTTATTTACACAATTGTTTCCTTAAAAGAGCCTATAATGAACCTTAACAAAAAAAAGAAACAGATGTATAAACATAAACGGATTCTCAAAATGAGAATCCGTTCTTTTTAAGCAAAAACGCTCCATTCATGTGACTTTTTATCAAAAACAAAGCGTGCATCCGGTGGCGTGCGAAAGCTTGTCATATAGTCATCAAAAACATCATCCATGCTAATGTGGTCGCCAACAATCCATATAGGCACTTCTACAGTTAAACGGCTTTGCTCTGTTTTCGACAGAGAAACCACAATTCCTTCTTTCATGCCGTTGCTAACTCGTGCAATCATTTCTGGAGGAATGGGCGGAAACGGCGTTCCTTTTTTTAATGAAAAAAAGGAACGCTCACTGCGGAATAAACCAAGTTTTAATGAAACAATTTTTCCAAGCACGCTATAGAAATCCGGAATTTGGCGGTAAAACGTTTTGTTGAACCATTCATCATCATGTGATAAATAAGCAAAACGGTTATTCAGCTTGCTGTAAAATGGTTTACGCAAATGTTCTTTGCTGTGGGCAAGATACAGCATTTCGGCAATTTCATATCCTTCAAGTTCATTTAATCCGTCTGTATCTTCAAAATCAATCCAGCAAAAATCACCGTATTCTCCCACATCTTCTTTTAATAAACTTTGCAGGCCGCCTGCTTCAATATAATCAAAACGGGTATGCATATTAAAGTCACTGTCCTCAAACTTGTGCTTTAACAAAAGCAAATGCTTGGGCGTCTCCGGAAGGGATCTCATAAATTCCTGGAATTCTATTCCATATGAGACAACATACTGATTAATTGGATGCAAATGTATATAAATAAGTTCTTTCACAGTTCCGGGACTTTTCAATCGCTCAACCTCCACCTTGTGACAATGTACATAGCTGAATCCAGCTTTTTTTGTTATACTGTTATTTTATCAAAATTTATTCTATTGCGTATGTAAATTTATGATGAATTTCACATAATCTTAAGCACTTTTTATTTCATTTTCGTTTTATACTAGAAAAGCAGCTGAAATTTCATTTTAAAGGAGGGGATGTCTGTGATCTTGAACTTAACTGAAGACCAGCTGACCCTGCTTGTCATCAAGCATTTAAAAGAAGGGAAAAAAGCGGATTTACAACAGTTAATTGATGAGCTACACCCGTACGACATGGCAGCTATTTACCGAAATTTGCCTGAAAAACATCAAACGCGGTTTTTGCTTCATTTATCTATTCCGATTTTGACCGATATGATTCAAGAGCTTGAAAGTGACGAGCAAATGGCCGTGCTAAAAAAAGTCGGGAAAGAACGGTCTCGAAAAGTACTGGATGATATGGATAATGATGATCTTGCTTCTCTTCTGGATGATATGTCCCCGGAAAACATTAAATTGTTTTTATCTGGAATGAAAAAAGAAGAGTCAAGCATTATCGAAAATATGATGAGTTATCCTCCTGAAACAGCCGGACGGCTTATGACAAACCGTTTTGTATGGATCAAGCATTCCTATACAGTCCGGGAAGCTGTTGAAAAATTAAAATCATTTGCAGAATTTGCAGAAACCATTAATTATTTATATGTAATCGACAATCATAAAAAGCTTGTGGGAGTCGTATCTTATCGTGACATGCTTCTTGCGGATACACACGAAAAAATCGCAGATATTATGTATGGACGGGTTATTTCCGTTGATGTTTATACTGACCAGGAAGAAGTCGCACGCCTTATTCAGCGATACGATTTTTTAGCTATTCCTGTGGTAGACGATGATGATGTACTTGTTGGAATTGTCACGTTTGATGACATTATTGACGTTGTGATTCAAGAAGCAAATGAAGATATTGAAAAACTTTCTGCGTCTGGTAAATCAATTGATTTCGATACAAAAGCAGGTGTGGCTGCTTTC
>JAPSKG010000126.1 GCA_031177795.1 Domibacillus sp. | reverse complement strand
TCTGAAAATTTTTGCTTTATCAATACCCGAATTATAAAATAACATGCCACACTTATCAAGGGCACTCCTTGTCTTATTCTAAATGATTTTTTCTATGATATCGCTTACAACACTGAATGTATCTGTGGTTTCTTTTTCCGAACATTTTATTAAATTTTCATAAATTCATTCGTTTTTTCTTTTTAAAGAGCCTGCTGCCAATTGATCAAACGTTTCAGCCCTTTTGCACCCTGCGTTAAAAAATTGGAAGATAAATGAAAAAAGTTTTTTTCTTCCTTGTAATCTAAGATATAATGAAAAAAATTATACAAATTGGAGTGATTTGTTTGTATTGTCAAAAATGTGGAACGCAGCTGGGCAGCCGGCTTCGTTACTGCCCCGGCTGTGGCACAAAACGCAGCCGGCGATTTTCTTTTGTTCGGTTTTTAGGCTTTCTTTGTTTTGTTACTGCTTTAGGATTTGGCGGTGTTATTTATTACATAGTAAGCATGGACAAAGAACCTGAAGCACGCACTGCTTCCCAGCCTGTTGTTCAAGATACGCCTGTGGCCGTAAAAGAAGAAACAGCCAGCGCCACGGCTGCTCCGCCTAAAAAACTGGCAGCAAGCGAGCAGCAAGTACTCACCGACATTGTGAAAGTATCCCAGCAAGGTGTGTATACCATTTTCACTGATTATGGCCAGGGATCGGGGTTTTTAATTAATGAAAAAGGAGACGTTGCAACAAATGCTCATGTTGTAGAAGGAACGGTTTCTGTTATTGTGAAAGACATTGAAGGCGTTGAGCATGAAGGAACAGTGATTGGCTATTCAAACCAAACGGATATAGCTCTTGTCCGGGTTCCTGATTTAGCGGGGCGCCCGCCGCTTAAAACAGAAACAGCCGAAAAAGCACAAGTTGGCGAAGAAGTTATTGCGCTTGGCAGCCCTCTCGCTCTCGAAAACACGGCTACATTCGGGTATATTACCGGGGTTGACCGCAGTTTTGTAATAGACCCGCATTCTTATGAAAACATTTATCAAACCTCTGCTGCTATTGCTCCCGGCAGCAGCGGCGGCCCGCTTATATCGAAAAAAACAGGGCGTGTCATTGCCATTAATTCCGCAAAGCTAACGGGTGAAGAAGCGATTGGGTTTAGCATTCCCTTTAAAGATGTAACCAGTATGCTGGCTGAGTGGAGCCAATCGCCTTTATCAGCAGAAGAAGTGAACAGCTTGTTTTACACGGAAGACGGGCTGCTGTTTTTCGAAGAATACTGGAATGACGATGCTTACTTTGAAGGCGGCGAATACACTGAAGACGAGGCATACAGCTCCTATGATATACCGGAAGAATGGTGGTATACAGAAGAGCTTCCTGAAGATGCTTATACAGAAGAAGAGTTTTATGAAGAAAACAGCGGAGAAACAGTAGAAGAAGAAGTTCCTTACATTGAGCCAGATGGCTATGAAGAAGAAATGGTGGAGGAAGTTCCAGCTGATGATCTTCCTGTACTAGAGGAAGAACCGTTTGAAGAACCAATTTATGAAGAAGAACCAGCCTTTGAAGAAAACGTTGAACCAGTTATTGAAGATGAAAATGGAGACGGAATAATTGATGTAGAGGATGTAACAGAAGATTTCAATATGGATGGTGTCATTGATGAACTTGATTTAAACGAGTTACTGATGATGCAATAATTAAAAGAACAAAACCTGTTTGGCGGGTTTTGTTCTTTTTTGTAGTCAGATGACGAATTTTGGAGTATAATGACTACAATTTGTTTAATTTAGATAGGAGGAATTTTATTGCGTACTTACCAGGTTGATGAACGGCCACCGCTTCCGGCGCTTATCCCCCTTAGCTTACAGCATTTGTTTGCTATGTTTGGTGCTACCGTCTTAGTCCCTGTTTTATTTGGTGTAAATCCTGCCACCATTTTGCTAATGAATGGAATTGGCACGCTTCTTTATATTTTTCTTTGTAAAGGGCAAATTCCGGCTTATCTTGGTTCAAGCTTTGCATTTTTGTCACCTGTGTTTTTGGTGCTTGGAGATGGAAGCTATAACCAGGCTTTAGGCGGTTTTATTATTGTCGGCCTTATTTTTGTTGCAGTTTCAGGAATTATTAAAATAGCGGGAACTGGCTGGATTGATGTTGTGTTTCCTCCAGCTGCCATGGGTGCGATTGTGGCTGTTATCGGGCTTGAGCTTGTGCCTGTCGCCGCGCAAATGGCCGGCATTATCTCAGATGGTTCTGAAAACTGGGCGCCGGACCGCAATACCATTATTGTTTCCATGCTGACGCTTGCTATTACCATCATCGGAAATGTGATGTTCCGCGGCTTTTTGAAAATCATTCCTATTTTAGTCGGGATTATTGCCGGCTATCTTATTGCAGCTGCGTTTGGCATGGTAGACTTTACACCGGTCCGCGAAGCAAAAGTGTTTGAGATGCCGCAATTTTACGCACCTGAATTTAACTGGACCAGCATTGCGATCATCGCTCCGGCTGCGCTGGTTGTGATAGCAGAACATATTGGCCACCTGGTCGTTACTCAAAACATTGTTGGCCGCGATTTAATGAAAAAACCAGGTCTTGGCGTTTCTTTGTTTGGAAATGGGGTTTCCACTATTATTTCCGGTTTTGTCGGCTCTACACCAAACACAACATATGGTGAAAATATCGGAGTTCTTGCTCTCTCAAAAGTATATTCTGTTTGGGTTATTGGCGGAGCAGCCGTAATGGCCATTCTTTTATCGTTCTTCGGTAAATTGGCAGCGCTGATTTCAACCATTCCATCCCCGGTTATGGGAGGCATTTCGTTGCTTTTGTTTGGAATTATTGCGGCAAGCGGGCTGCGCATGCTTGTTGAATCAAAAGTTGATTATTCAAAAACGACAAACATGATTTTAACAACGGTTGTTTTAGTAATTGGCTTGTCAGGTGCTACTTTTACATGGGGCTACCTCCAATTAAAAGGAATGGCACTTGCAACCGTTGTAGCCATTTTGCTAAGTTTATTTTTTGCTTTAATTGCAAAGTTAAAGCTGACAAACGACTAAAAACAGCTGAAAAAAGGGCTTCGCAAAAAAGCGAAGCCCTTTTTCTGTACTGATTTTTAATTGCTTACTTGTTTTCCGGCTTTGTTCCTGCATAAGTCCAGCCGTCTTCCTGGTACGCTTTTCCTTCTTTCATAAGTTTGCCAAGCGCACGCTTAAACGCTCCTTTGCTTAGTCCAAAACGCTTTTCAATTTCTTCCGGAAGACTTTTATCCCAATACGGCATTTTGCCGCCGCGAATCATCAAGTAGTCATAAATTTGCTCAGCGTCATCTTTTTGGCGTTCCACACGCCGGCCGCGCAGCGATACGTTTACAGAACCGTCGTCATGAACATCAATAATCCGTCCGGTAACCGTCTGGCCCACCCGTGGTTCTTCTTCCCGCTCAGACGGGTGCAGAAAAGCGCGGTACAGGTCTTCCGTAATAATCCATGAGCCCGCTTTGCCGGTGCGGTAAACCGTTCCGGTAAAATCTTTGTTCATATCCGTTTGGTTTGCTCGTTTGGCAATATCCCAAATTTTTTCTTCCGTTGCCGGCTTGGCAAATAAACGGCCTTTTTTATCGAGTTTCAGGGTGCAGTAAAGCTTATCGCCTTCAATGGGGCGCACTTCAAATTTATATGGAAGATCATCTTCTGACACAAGCATATCTTTTGAAATGCCGATATTGACAAATACGCCCAGCTTAACTTCTTCTCCGACCACTTCTACCCAGTCGTATTCACCCAGCGTGATAAGCGGTTTATCCATTGTTGCAGCCAAGCGCCCGCTGTGATCTTGATATAAAAACACTTTAACCGGCTCGTCTGGATTAAACCCTTCTCTCACTTCTGTACGATGAAGCAAAACCGCATTTTCTTCTTCATCCTGTAAAAACCATCCATATTCTTGTTCGTTTTTAACGGTTAATGTCACAATTGTTCCTGCTTGAAGCGCCATTCACGCACGTCCCTTCCAAAATTCTCATTGCTTTTCATTATATCAGCTTTCCCGCTCTCATGTTTAACATTCTAAATTGAGGGTACACTTCTATTATTACTACCAACTGAAAGGTGAGAAAAAACATGGCTCGTTCAACTGGTGGATTAAGCAATCTTATTAAATTGGGCATGAAATATGGTCCGATCATTTATCCGATCGTTAAAAAATATTTGGACAAAAGAAAAGCATCAAAGGTGTACCGTCCAAGATAAACCAATACGGATTTTACCGGGTCACTTTTTAAATACCCCGTTCACACAAAAAAAACGCCTGAGCTGCGAGCTCGCGGCGTTTTTTGCTTTGGTTGGACCGTGCGCTGCCGGACAGCATGTTTGATCGTATTCGCAGCTGGATGTTTCTTAAAAATAAAAACGGCCTGGCAGAAGTTGCTGGCCAGGCCGTTTTGCTTTTATTACAATTCGTCGAATCCGTTATCCTGCACATTTACTTTTACATACTGGCGTGAACGCTGTTCGAAAAAGTCTGTTTTGCCAAGATCCACATCTTCATAAGCTTTAATCCATTTAAGCGGATTTTTCCGGTAATCCGGATAAGGCTTTTCATAGCCAAGTTGCTGGCAGCGCACATTTGCGTAAAAATACACGTACGCTTCCACGTCTTCCACATCAAGCCCGTCGATTTTATCGCCGATCACTTCGCGCGCCCATTCCACTTCAAGCTCAGCCGCTTCTTTGAAAATGGCTTGCACCTGCTCCGCGCGTTCCGGCGTGTTAAGCTCCGGATACTCATTCAGCAATTCCTGATAAATTTTCACAAACAAATCAACATGAAGCTGTTCGTCGCGATTAATATAGTTAATCATCGTACTAGATGCAACCATTTTCTGGTGGCGTGCCAAATGGTAAAAGAACGCAAAGCCAGAGTAGAAAAACAATCCTTCTAAAATCACATCATATACAATGGATTCCAGCATGTTTTCCACAGTCGGGTTTTCAGCAAACGACTGATAGCCTTTCATAATAAAGTCATTGCGCTTTTCTAAAACCGGCTCGCTCCGCCAAAAATCAAACACGCGGTCTTGTTCATCTTTCGGCACGAGGCTGGATAAAACATATGAATACGAGTGATTATGAATCACTTCCTGCTGCGCTAAAATAATCATGAGTGCCTGCAAGCTGGAATCTGTCAGGTAATCCGCTACTTTGCCGGCGTAATCTGTTTGAATGCTGTCTAGCAAAGCAAGCAGGCCGATGATTTTCAAAAACGCTTCCCGCTCCGTTTCAGAAAGGCCCGAAAATTGCTTTACATCGTTGCTCATATTGATTTCAAACGGTGTCCAGAAATTTCCCAGCATCCGCTTGTATTTCGGATACGCCCAGTCGAACCGCACATCATCCCAGTTTAAAACGTTTGATGATTTTCCGTTTACAATCGCTGTTGAACGGTTGGGCGCAGTTTTATCCATCAATTTTCGTTTTTCAATAATCGTCATTTTACTCTCTCCTTAGCTTGAGCAAGACTCGCATTCTAGCAATTCCACAGACGTTGAACGAACATAATACGTTGTTTTCAAGCCCTGTTTCCAGGCCGCAAGATGCAAATCAAGCAGTTCTTTCGCTTTGATCGTGTTTTGAACATACAAGTTCAATGAAACGCCCTGGTCAACGTGGCGCTGGCGTGCAGCGTTTTGGCGAAGTGTCCAGTGCTGGTCGATAAAGTAAGCGGACTTATAAAACCATGTTGTTTCGGCATTTAAATCCGGCACAGTTACCGGGATTTTATAATCTTTCTTTTCTTCCGAATAGCTTTTTTGGAAAATCGGGTCAATGCTCGCTGTGCTTCCGGCAATAATGGAAGTAGATGAGTTTGGCGCAACCGCCATTAAATACCCGTTTCTCATGCCGTTTTCGCGCACTGCAGCGCGCAGTTGTTCCCACTCTTCCCCTTCATAGCCGCGGGCATCAAAGTAAGCGCCTGTTTGCCAGTCAGATCCTTCAAACAACGGATAAGCTCCTTTTTCTTTTGCCAGTTCCATAGACGCTTGAATGGTTAAACGGGCAATTGTGCCATATAGCTCATCCGCATATTCAACCGCTTCGTCATCTTCCCAGCGGATGCCCTTCAAAGCAAGCAAATGGTGCCAGCCGAACGTGCCAAGCCCAATGCCGCGGTAACGGCTGTTTGTCCGCTCTGCTTGCGGAACCGGAATCATATTTAAATCAATTACGTTATCAAGCATGCGCACTTCAATGCGGATTAATCGCTCCAGCACATCTGCCGGCACCGCTTTGCCAAGATTGATAGAAGAAAGGTTGCAGACAACAAAATCGCCTGGCTTTTTGCGTGTCACAATCATATCGTCTTCAAGCTGAATCGATTCAAACTCTGTAGCTGACATGTTTTGGAATATTTCTGTACACAAGTTGCTTGAGTAAATCATTCCTTCGTGCTTGTTTGGATTGCGGCGGTTTACTTCGTCGCGGTAAAACATAAACGGCACGCCGGTTTCAAGCTGTGAACGCATAATTCGTTTCATAATATCGATTGCTTGCACTGTTTCACGTGATAAGCTTTCGTTTTGCACACACTGCTCATATTTTTCGCGGAACGAACCATTTCCGCGTGTTTCATCATAAAAATCTTCTAAAGAAAAGCCCATAAGCGTCCGTACTTCATGAGGGTCAAATAAGTGCCACTCGCCGCGCGCATCTACTTGCTCCATGAACACATCCGGCAAACAAACACCTGTGAAAATATCATGTGCACGCAAGCGCTCATCGCCGTTGTTTAGCTTTAAATCAAGGAAAGCAAAAATGTCTTTA
>JAPSKG010000125.1 GCA_031177795.1 Domibacillus sp. | reverse complement strand
GAACAACAAAGGCTTTAACCACATTGCCGCGTACTTCATCCGGACTTGCAACTACAGCACATTCTTTTACAGCAGGATGTTTTAACAAAGCGTCTTCTACTTCAAAAGGCCCAATTGTATAACCGGAACTAATGATAATGTCATCACTCCGTCCCTGGAACCAGTAATAGTTTTCTTCATCTTTGGAAGCCCTGTCGCCTGTTAAAAAATAGTCTCCTTTATAAGATGACCGTGTGCGTTCCGGATCATTTAAATACATTTGAAAAAGCGAAGGCAGGTTTTTATGCACAGCAATATTCCCTATTTCTCCTGGTGCACATGGCTGACCTTCTTCATCAACAATTTCAATAAACTGCTCGATCATAGGTTTTCCCATTGACCCAATTTTTGACGGCACGCCTTTTAACGTTCCAATTAACAGGGTGCTTTCTGTCTGGCCGTATCCATCGCGAATTTGCAGCCCAAAAGCACGCTGAAACACATTAATAACTTCTTCATTAAGTGCTTCTCCAGCCGATACAGCACTGTGTAAAGCTGATAAGTTAAATTCATCCAGACCGTCAATTTTTGCCATAACCCGGTATTCTGTCGGTGTACAGCATAAAACGTTCACCTTTTCATCTTGCAGCAGTTGCAAATATGTTTTTGGGTCAAAGCGGCCGTTATACACAAACCCAGTGGCCCCTTTGCCCAAAACCGATAAAAACGGGCTCCATACCCATTTTTGCCAGCCTGGTGCCGCTGTTGCCCAAACAATATCTCCCTCTTTAATATCCAGCCATTCCGACGCTGCGATTCGTAAATGTGCATATGCCCATCCATGGCTGTGCACCACACCTTTTGGCTGGCCGGTTGTCCCGGATGTATAAGCTAAAAATGCCATATCATCTTTTGATGTTTGCACATTTGGAAATGATTCAGCAAACGAATCCGCCATTGATGTAAGGTTTACCCAGCCATCACGCACGCCTCCAACAACTAACTTGTGTGCCAGCGACAATGGCATTGGGTCAATGGCTTCTACTTCTTCACAAAACGGAGCAAAACTGATAACGGCTTTTGCTTGTGCGTGGTCAATTCTGTATTCCAAATCTTTTGCCCGTAACATTTCAGAAGATGGAATAATAACAAGCCCTGCTTTTAAGCAAGCAGCGTATACAATGTATGCTTCAATTAACCTTGGAACAATTACAAGCACCCGGTCTCCCTTTTTAAGGCCCAGGCTTGAAAAAGCATGGGCATATTTGCTGCTTTGCCCGATCAATTGATTATAAGAAATTTCTTTTGTATTTCCCTGGTCGTCACGCCACTTTAGTGCTGTACGATTTGATGCGTATTTTTCCATTTCTTCTATTAAGTTGTATTGCTCTGGCGGAACCAATTCATTTAAATTAATCATGTTACCAAACCTCCACTTTCATAAATATAAGAGAGGACTTTCTCTTATAACTAATCTCTATTATCTGGTACTAATATGAATTATGAAAAAAACATTGTCAACGAATTTACCTTAAGATGAAATTTATCCATACAAAAATTAAAAATCAGTTAGTTGCCAGGTTTTATTTTTACTGTTTGAATTATACACATTGTGATGTTTAAAAAATTTTACATGATTGCACTCTAATAAAAGCTTCTAGTTTTTCTTTGCCAGGCAAGTAAAAAAGCAGCAGTTTCTTTCTTGCAATTAAAAAAAGTTACAGATATAACCGGCTCTCACGCCTCTATATCTGTAACAACATATAAATTCGCAACACTGTGAAAACCGCTACAAACAGTTTTATAGCAAGTTTAATCAAATCTGTTTTTATTCGTTTAAATAGGAAGATAAATATGAAAAGTAGTGCCTTTTCCTTCTTCGCTTTCTACTTTTACCATTCCTTGATGTTCTTCGATAATTTTATAGCTGATCATTAACCCGAGGCCTGTTCCTTTTTCTTTTGTAGAGTAAAACGGTTCAAAAAGATGTTTGATTCTTTCCTCGGGAATGCCAACTCCTTGATCTTGAAACATAATATGAAGCTGTGAATGGCTTTTTTTGCAGCTCACTAGCAGCTGGCCTTCATAATGAGTTGCTTCAATTGCATTTTTGATAATATTGATAAATACTTGTTTCAACTGGTGTTTATCACACTCAACCAACGGCAAATCCTGTTCAATTTCCGATATTACTTCAACCCCTTGCATAATGGCCTGGGCGTTCATTAATTGAATGGTTTGCTGTAAAAGGCTCCCCATGTCGTTTTTTTGAAAAGTTATTGCCTGCGGTTTGGCAAGGGCCAGAAATTCACCAATAATGTCTTCAATCCGTTCAAACTCCGACCGCATAATTTCAAAATATTCCGGTTTGTTCATTCCCGCTTCTAGCAGCTGGATAAATCCTTGAATGGACGTAAGCGGGTTGCGGATTTCATGCGCCACTCCTGCCGCTAGCTGCCCGGCCATTTCTAACTTAGCGGATTTCAGCAAGTATTCTTCAGACATTTTTTTCTTGGAAATATCCCGGAAAGCAACCACTACTCCTGAGATGGTTCCGTTTTCCCAAATCGGGGAAGCGACATATTCGGCTGGAAAACTAGTTCCGTCTTTTTTTAAGAAAAGCTCGTCTGCTGCATAACGGATGTTTCCATCAAGAAGTGTTTGATACGGCAGGCAAGCTTCCAGCTCGTAAAAACAGCGGAACGTGTCCTGGGGAGTTTTCCCCTGAAGTTCTTGTACTTCGTATCCAAGCATTTTTGCTCCTGCCGAATTAATCAGCTTGATTTCCCGGTTCCCATTTAAAACATAAATTCCATCGCCGATGGAGTCTAACACCAGTTCCAATTTTTGCTTTAGGCGCAGCATTTCTTGCTGTGACTTTTTCCGTTCGGTAATGTCTTTGGCAATGCCATGAACCCCGACAATTTGTTTGTTTACAACAATCGGCACATTTGTTACTTGCAAAAAAACTCGCTGTCCATTTTTATGAATAGCTGCTGTTTCATAATTTTGAGGAGTTCCCTGTAATGCTTTTTTAAAATAGCCACTTGTTTCAGTACAAAACTGTTTTTCAATAAACGTTTCATATCCTTTTCCTTTTACTTCATCAAGCGTGTAACCGAGAGTATTTTGAATGGAGATATTTGCTTTCATGATTACTCCATCCACATCCATACTGTAAACTAAGTCAGGGTTAAAGAAAAACAAAGACTCATAACGCTGCTTGTTTTCTTCAAGCTCTTGTTTAATTCGTTTTTGCTCGGTAATATCACGTATGATAACAGAGGTTCCCGTCACCAGGCCGCTTTTATTTTTTAACGGTGATGGCGTAATGCTGACTGGAATTACACTGCCATCTTTTTTAATCCTCTCTGTTTCAAAAGTATTTATTTTTTTGTCTGAAAAAGTGCTTTGGCAGAGGCGTTCAAACTCGGCTTTATTTTGGTCCGGTACTGTACGCACTTTCTGATTAAGGATTTCGTGTTCTTGCCAGCCAAACAACTCCACATACGCCGGGTTTACATAAGTTACCTGGCCGGAAGCATTCATGGTCGCAATGGCGTCACCTGTGTTATTGACCAACGATTCGAGAAGTTCTTGTGTTTCCCGCAGTTCTTCATGGGTTTTTTTCAGTTCTGTAATATCATTGCAGGAAACAATCACTTCAGTTACCTTCCCATTTCGAAAAATTGGATTCATCGTCGCAATATAATGAACACCGTTTAACTCTCCTTCATAGCTTGTTTCGTGCCCATTCCATGCTTGCTCATAATACATTTCTTTTTGGGCAGCTATTTCAGGAGACATCAATTCACTTAAAGATTTTCCAATACATTCTTTTGTATTTAACCCGATTTTTTCAATTAATTGTCCATCTCCAAAAAAATGAATAAACTGCCCATTTTCTTTACGATATTTAAAAATCATCCCCTGGTGGTTTTTAAATAAATGCTTCATTTCTTTATGGGCGGCCTGCAGTTGCTGTTCCAGCTTTATACGCTGTTCCCGTTCAATTGCAAGCCCGGCAAGACTTGCACACGTTTCTAGCATGTCTATTTCATGGGCGGAAGGTGCGCAAACTTCTGAATGATAAACTGCAAACGTGCCAACAACACGACTATCTATCAAAATAGGAATAGACCAGCAAGCCTTTAAGCCATAACGCAATGCTTCTTGCCGAATGTCGTCCCAAAGCGAATCTTTTTCAATATCACATGATATAACTGTTTTTTTACAGTAAACAGCTGCACCGCATGAACCTACTTTCGGGCCAGTTTTTATAAGGTGAAGCATTTTCTGGTATTCAAGAGGAAGTGTCGGCGCATGCGCTAACACCAAACTTCCAGCTTTATCTGTCAATAAAATGGAACAGTAAGTTTTCCACTGAAAATGCCCTTCCAGTTTTTCTGCTAGCGCTCTCAAAACATCCGATAATGAATCTCCTCTTGCAATTAACTGAATCATAAAGGTATGTAAATCTAGTATCGATTCTATTTTGCTTTCAAGAACAAGCTCCCCATTCTGGTGTTTGTTGCTCCCTCTTTCTGTTAATATCTCCATTGAGCCTTTCCTCCACAAAAAATTTCCTGCGGCTTTATAAAATGCTGGCCTGTCAACAAGATTGTTTGATTAAACATATGACTCACACTGGCTGTTTACATATAAAAGCTATTCTTTTTATATTAGGCACATTATAACATGAATTGGCAAGCCAATAGATGAAGATTTAATTTATCGCTTTTTTCTTTTTTGTTAAATTTTTTGATAAAGTTGTCTGAAACTTTTTTCAGATCCATTCTCTGTTATTATCAAAATTTTTTATCGGAAACACTCAAATGTTGAAAGATTTTTCATTTGCTTTTCCTTTTAAACAAAATTAAGCTGGCAATTAACTAAATGTAACAGCATAACAAAAGACATTCTGTGTCAGAATGTCTTTTGTTATGCTGTTATTTACTAGCTTAAAAAGTAAAATTAAAGTAAATCGTTTTTCATTGGTGAAAGTTCAAACAAAACCTGTCTATATTATTTTATGGTGGATTAATTTATAAAAAGCTTTTTTGTTCTTTTTATTTACAGCTTATGAACATTAATTGATAAGCATTAACAGCACGGTGTAAATAAGAAGGCCAATGCAAAAAGCCCCAAAGCTGCTTTCTCTTTCTTCCGGCAGTTCTTCCTTCAAAACGTTTAATACGATTCCTCCCGCAATAAAAGCGACCAGCAGCGAAATAACAAGTTCATTCAGTTCTGTGATGGCGCCAATTCCCCATCCAAGCAAAATGGCTGTGGTTAAAAGCAAGCGGCCATATTTGTCGTAAATATCTTTGTGAGCTGCCCGAAGGCTCCGGTCATTGGTAACAAAGTGAATGCCAAGTGCTAAAAAGTAAAAAACAAGACCCCAGAGGGTTTCGTGTTTTTCACGGATCAGCAAATAGCCAATTACGAGATTGTAAAGAAAAAAAGAACCGATATGAATCCAAAAAACGCCAAGCGAAGCTTCTTGTTTTTCTCCGAGAACATTTTTTTCTTTTGACGTTTTCACAAAGCGCTCTAAGCCATAGAAAACAACAAGACCGAGCATAGCTACCATAAAAATATGATTTTCAATGTAGATAAACCATCCCTCGTGCAACTCTTTAGCCACGGCATTTTGATAATGATGCAATTCCGGCAGCAAATGAAGAAACACATAAGATACAGCTATTCCGCCGGCTACAGAAAGAAACCGGCTGCGGGGCGTTTCAGAAAGAAACGTCATATACTTGGAGAAAAAGTGAATAAGTGCAAAACCGACTGCAAATACCAAACTCCACCAAAAAAACATACTAACCCTCTTTTCTGTTAAGCTTGCCGTTCCCTAAACAAAAAACAGGCTCGTTAAAGATACGGATCTTTTTTTGCTTTTTACTTATTAAGCTATTGCCTTAAACATTGGTCAGTAAACACACGTAAGATGCTTTCCTGGTTTATAGGATGATTTAAACTCTTCTTTGTTGGTTTTCGGTTCGCTGATATGCTCCTAAAATGTTCACTTTGTTACTTTATGGTATACTGTTTTGTTGTGAAGGAGATGAAAGTCATGATTCAAACAGTCACCTTACAAGCAAAAATCCGGCAGTTTTTAGTTATATTGCTGCCTATTTTGGTGACACAAATTGCAATGTTTTCGATGACGTTTTTTGACACGATAATGTCAGGGCGCTACAGCGCAGATGACCTTGCAGGGGTTGCGGTCGGCTCTTCTCTTTGGATGCCTGTTTACACCGGGTTAAGTGGCGTTTTGCTGTCCATTACTCCAATCGTTGGCCATTTGGTTGGCAGAGGTGAAAGAAAAAACGTTTCATTTTCTGTAATGCAGGCGGTGTATGTAGCGCTTATTATTGCGGCAGCGACATATTTGCTTGGCTTTTTCGGTTTAAAACCGTTACTTGAAACAATGAATTTGGAAAACAACGTGCGGCGCGTGGCATTTGAATATGTAATTGGCCTTTCAATAGGGGTTGTGCCTCTTTTTTTAACCGCTGTGCTGCGTGGCTTTATTGATGCACTTGGCATGACACGTACATCCATGGTGATAACGCTGATGACGCTTCCGCTGAATATAGCGTTTAACTACGTGCTGATCTACGGAAAGTTCGGTTTTCCGGAACTTGGCGGCGTTGGATCCGGCTATGCTTCTGCTTTTACATATTGGCTTGTTTTCTTTTTAGCTGTATGGATTATTCACCGGCACGAGCCGTTTTCTACATTCCGCTTGTTTTATAAACTTCCGCGTGCCGCGTTTTCAAAATGGAAAGAAATTTTGATTTTAGGCTTGCCAATCGGCTTATCCATTTTTTTTGAAACCAGCATTTTTTCTGCGGTTAC
>JAPSKG010000124.1 GCA_031177795.1 Domibacillus sp. | reverse complement strand
GCTTGCTTGGACAGTGGGCCCAGCTTTAGCTGCCTGGCTTTTGCTCTTTGTTGGCTTTAAAGGGTTGTTTTTGTTTGTAGCTGCCGGCTATTTGCTGGCGCTGCTGGTGATTGTCTTTTTTTTAAAAGACGTGCCAAACGTGTTGACAGCCAATCAGAAGCCTGTGATTTTAAAAACGTTTATGATGAAACCTCATATTTTTGCTAATCTTTCAGCTGCTTTTCTTTTGTCTGCAGCGGCTTCCATTCATATGTTAAATGTGCCCCAGTACGTAACAAAAGTGATTGGCGGCACTGAAATGGATGTAGGCATTATTTTTAGTGTGCCTCCTATTTTTGAAGTTCCGATGATGATTGCGGTCGGTCTTTTAGCTACAAAAATAAATAATGGCTTTCTGATAAAAATCGGTTTTTCACTGGCTTTTCTCTACTTTTTCTTATTCTTTTTTGTGAGAGAACCATGGCAGATTTATCCGCTGCAAGTTTTAAGCGCAGCCCAGGTATCCATTACAGCAGGGCTCGCTATCTCTTACTTCCAGGATTTCATGCCAGAAGCCACTGGAAGTGCAACGACTCTTTACATGAATAGCACACAAATAGGTTCTACTGCAGGATATTTGTTATTTGGCGTTTTTTCCGAGTGGCTTGGCTACGGAAATTTAATTGTTATATACACTTTATTTGCGGCTATAGCAGTGTTGTTTCTTGTTTTTTTTGGCAAAGTAAAAGAAAGCAGTTCGGTCTTTAACGAAGTAAGCGGAAGGAAGATTTAAGTTTTCAGTACTGTAATAACACTAACCTCAGTACTAACTAAAGTATTAATAATGTTTTTAATTACAACACCAATGCAGCATAAAAAAAGGAACTTGCATTTTTTGTGCCGGATCACCAAATAAAAAATAAAAAGCAGCCAAGCGGCTGCTTTTTATTTTTTATCAAGCTCGTTATCTTGGTTTTAAATTAGTGAGTGCTTTTTGTTCTTTTTAATTAAGAAGACGTTAGTTCTCCGCCATTTACATGAAGGGTTTGGCCTGTGACAAAGCGTGAATCATCAGAAGCAAGATATACATAACTAGGCGCCAGTTCAAATGGCTGCGCTTGCCGTTCCATGGGATTGGACACTAAAGGAACTTGATCGGCAGAAAAGCTGGCGGGAATTAAAGGAGTCCAGACCCGCCCGGGTGCCACGGCGTTTACGCGGATTCCTGTCCCAATCAAGTTATTTGCCAGTGCCCGAGTAAAACCAATGTTTGCCCCTTTTGTGGCTGTGTAATCAATTAGTTCTTTATGTCCGTAATATGTAACAACGGAAGAAGTATTTATGATAGAACTGCCTGCTTTTAAGTGAGGCAAAGCTGCCCGGGTAGTGTAAAAATGAGAGTAAATATTTACTTTAAATGTATCGTCAAATTGTTCATCGGTAATATCAAGCAAGCTTAATTGCTGAAATTGAATGCCAACATGGTTACAAAGAATGTTAAGTTTTCCAAACGTTTGGACCGTTTTTTCAACAATTTCTACACATTGCTGCTTTTTTCTTAAATCTCCCGGCAACAGCAAGCAGTGCTGCCCAAGTTCTTCAACTCTTTTTTTTGTCCGCTGTGCATCTTCGTGTTCATCTAAATAAGAAATGGCTACATTTGCTCCTTCTTTAGCAAAAGCAATGGCTACTGCAGCACCAATGCCACTGTCTCCTCCCGTAATTAACGCCACTTTTCCTTTTAGTTTTCCGCTTCCTTTGTAAAGAGGGTTTTCAATAATTGGTTTTGGAACCATCAGTTTTTCTACACCGGGCTGTCGCAGCTGGCGCTGTTCCGGAACGTTAAGCGGAACCTCTTGATACTGTGTGATTTTTCCGTAATAAGGATAAAGGGGATACGTTGGAGGCGCTGGTTTTTTTTCATTTTTTTTCTCTTTTTCACTCATTGCTTTTCCCTCCTAATTTTATACAAGCAGCTTTTGTATAATATGTAAATTAGGCTTCTGCCGTGAATAAGCAGCACTTATTTTCAAGAAAAAGGGAGCGGCTAAATGAAAAAATGCTGTTTAGCAGTGAGACCTTTTTAGAAAAATGGAATAAGGTAAAGAAGAAAAGAAAAAGGAGGCTTCTTTTATGAAGGATAAAATGTATTCCCCTGAAGTGAGATTGCTGTTAATCAATCAATCAGATGAAAAAGAAAATGTTCTCTATAATAATAATCCTTTCGCCTATCAATTACCGAAAATAGGGGCCCGCCCCCCGTATTATTGTTATCCAAGGTATGAGCAATCTTATCCCGTTATTTAATGGTTGCCGGAACACTCCAGTCGTCGTCGGCTGGAGTGTTTCTTATTTAGGCTTTACACCGGTGATACGGGCAGAAACAATAGTCTTAAAAACCATTTACACTCATTTAAGGGCTACCATAAAACAATTTTTTTAATTGCTTCAAACCAGGCAATCAAAAACGACAAGATAAACGCTTGTTATAAATGATATGATGTAATAGCAAAATACAAACAGCTTGACTAAAAACAACATAGCATAGGAGATTGACCAATGAGTTATCAATTAAATGACAAAGTGAAAATTTTCACTTTAGATTCAAATCCACAGCTTGCCCATGAAATTGTTAGCCATTTAAACCACTCAATGGGAAAAAGTTCAGTGTCCAAATTTAGTGACGGGGAAATCCAGATTAATATTGATGAAAGTGTACGCGGCTGTGAAGTGTATATTGTACAGTCGACATCACAGCCCGTTAACGAGCGCATCATGGAACTGCTTATTATGATTGATGCATTAAAGCGGGCTTCCGCCAAAACAATCAATATTGTCATTCCATATTACGGGTATGCACGGCAAGATCGTAAAGCGCGTTCGCGAGAGCCAGTCACCGCGAAGTTAATTGCGAATCTTCTAGAAAGAGCAGGAGCGACTCGTTTAATTGCAATGGATCTTCACACAGCCCAGATTCAAGGCTTTTTTGACATACCTGTAGATCAGCTAGTGGGCATACCTGTGATTTCGCATTATTTTGAACAAAAAGGCTTAACGGATGTGGTGGTAGTAGCCCCGCATAACAATGGGGTGGTGCGGGCCCGGAAATTGGCAAACCGTTTAAATGTTCCGCTTGCTTTAATAGATAGACGCCGGTCAAAATCGGATGACGTAAAAGTGATGAATGTTATTGGAGATGTTAGCGGGAAAAATGTCATTATGATTGATGATATGATAGACACAGCACGTACAATCACAGCAGCTGCAAAAGCGTTAACGGAACATGGAGCCAAGGCGGTTTACGCCGGTTGTACACATGCCATTCTTTCTGGAAAAGCAATTGAACGAATTGAGCAATCATCTATTGAAGAATTGGTTATTACAAATACAATCGCGCTTCCGCCAAAAAAAGAGCTTTTGAAGATAACCACGTTGTCGGTGGCGCCTCTGCTTGCGGATGCAATTAATCGTATTCATCACGACATGCCTGTCAGCATTTTGTTTGAATAAAACCAAACAAAACAAGAGATTATTCCGTTTAGTTCAGGTGTTTGCAGTAAGAGTGTTATTTGGTTTTCTTTTTTATAACAAACATCAAGATGAAAAAACAGCCGTCTTTTTTCAAAAAGACGGCTGTTTTTTTCTTTTCTACTTGATCCATTCTTTGTTTTTATTTGTGAAAAAGAAAACACCTTTGTGGACATACTGGTTAAAGAGTTTTATTTAAAAAAGAGAAGCTCTACTGAGAAAAAAAGTAGAGAGAAGATTTTGTTAAGTATATCGTGTGTTTCATTCGTTTTTCGCCTGGCTCACCGTTTGTTCAATTTCACGTTTTGCCCTAATAAAAGCAATAAAATGCTGTAGTTCTTCCTGGGAAAGAACTATTCCATCTACAGAAAGTGCCGTTTCTAAAAAAGGAGTTAGCTCAAGACTTCCATCCGATTGCCCTAAAACAGCAAAAGGGGTGTCTGTTCTTCCTAAAATATAATCTACTGACGTATCAAACAATTCAGCCATCGATTTAATGGCTTCTAAAGAAGGGCGCCGGTAGCCGGATTCATAACCAGCATAGGTGCTTTTGGCCATGCCCAGCTGGTCAGAAACATACTGCAGCGACCATCCTTTTTCTTTTCGCAAGGCCATTAATCTGTTTAAATTCATTTTTCTCCGCTCCTTTTTATTCCCAAATCTATTATAGCATGTGTACGATCGGTCTTGAAAATAAAAAGTACGCGTAACGAGAACAAAAAAGCTTGATTTCTTGTTTTATCCTGCATATAATACAGTTATTGTTCGCGATTTGAGAATAATCCAACAAAAAGAATGCGTTTACATTTTAATTTTTTAGAAAATTTCGTTAGAAAAACATAACGAAAAGGGAGTGACTCAATTGAAAAAGCTATTATTGCTCACAACAGGAGGAACGATTGCTTCATTTAAAGGAGAAAATGGCTTAGTTCCGGGAATGGAATCGGATGAATTTTTAAATTATTTGCCTGGTCTTCAAATTTCATATGAGATTGATGTGAAACAGCTGTTTGCTATTGACAGCACCAATATGCAGCCGGAAGACTGGATCACCATTGCAAGTGCGGTAAGCGAATTTTATGACCAGTATGACGGGTTTGTTATTACACATGGGACGGACACGATGGCTTACACTTCTGCTGCGCTTTCTTATATGCTTCAGGGATCTTCCAAACCGATTGTGATAACAGGCTCGCAAATTCCGATTGCTTTTGAAAAAACAGATGCCAAGCGCAACATGATTGATGCAGTTCGATTTGCCTGCGAACCAGTTGGTGGCGTGTATGTAGTATTTGACGGCCGGGTCATTCAAGGCACGAGAGCAGTTAAACTTCGCACGAAAAGCTATGATGCATTTGAAAGCATTAACTACCCGTATATTGCTTCGATTTCAAAAAATGATATTCAGTATAACCAAAGCATTGAAAGCAAAGAAAAACAAAAGCCTGTGCTCGACGCTTCTCTTTGCACAGATATCGCGCTTGTTAAACTTTTCCCTGGCATCAAACCCGAGTTTTTCGATTCCTTGAAACATTCATATAAAGGGATTGTCATTGAAAGCTATGGAAGCGGCGGAATTCCGTTCCAGGGACGAAATATACTGGAAAAAGTGAATGAGCTGGCGAAACAAGGCTTATCAATTGTTGTGACTACACAGTGCCTGGAAGAAGGCGAAGACATTGATTTATACGAAGTGGGCAGAAACATTAATCAAAATGTAGTAATCCGTGCCGGAAACATGAACACTGAAGCCATTGTTCCCAAGCTAATGTGGGCACTTGGAAAAGCAATGAACCCACAGCAAGTGAAACAATGGATGGAAACGCCGATCGCTAATGATTTATCTGTTTAAAAACCAAAAAGAAAGCAGGAAAACAGGGTGAAAAACAACATCGCGTATCGAGTGGAAAGAGATTTTCTCGGTGAAAAAGAAATACCGTCTAACCTTTACTACGGCGTTCAAACAATGCGGGCCATTGAAAACTTTCCGATTACCGGTTATAAAGTCCATGAAGAAATGATTAAAGCTTTGGCCATGATCAAAAAAGCAGCCGCTCTGGCCAATATGGATGTGGGGCGCCTCTCTTTAAAAAAAGGAGCTGCCATTGTCCAGGCAGCCGAAGAAATTCTTGAAGGCAAGTGGCACGAGTATTTTATTGTGGATCCGATCCAGGGCGGAGCAGGTACTTCAATGAATATGAATACAAATGAAGTCATCGCAAACCGTGCATTAGAAATACTCGGGTTTAACAAAGGAGACTACAGCCATGTAAGCCCGAACAGCCATGTGAATATGTCGCAGTCAACGAACGATGTTTTCCCTACGGCCATTCATATTTCCACGTTGAACTTGCTTGAAAAACTATTGGCTACTATGGAAAAGATGCTGGACATCTTCCGGAAAAAAGCAGCACAATTTGACCATGTAATTAAAATGGGACGAACTCACCTTCAAGATGCGGTGCCGATTCGGCTTGGCCAGGAATTTGAAGCCTACAGCCGCGTTGTAGAACGGGATATCAAGCGAATTGCCCAGGCGCGGCAGCATTTATACGAAGTGAATATGGGGGCAACGGCCGTAGGAACAGGTTTAAATGCAGATCCCTGTTACATTGAAAATGTTGTAAAGTATCTGGCAAGCATAAGCAGGCTTCCGCTTGTAAGTGCTGAGCATTTAGTGGATGCCACTCAAAACACAGACGCTTATACGGAAGTTTCTGCCGCTTTGAAAGTTTGTATGATGAACATGTCGAAAATCGCTAACGACTTGCGCCTGATGGCTTCCGGCCCGCGGGCAGGATTGGGCGAAATTACTTTGCCGGCACGCCAGCCAGGGTCTTCGATTATGCCTGGAAAAGTAAATCCAGTTATGGCGGAGTTGATTAACCAAATTGCTTTTCAGGTAATCGGAAACGACCACACTATTTGCCTGGCATCAGAAGCAGGTCAACTTGAATTGAATGTTATGGAACCCGTGCTTGTTTTTAACCTTCTTCAATCTATTAGCATTATGAAAAATGGGTTTCAAAGTTTTACAGACTATTGTTTAGACGGAATTGAAGCCAATGAAGATCGTTTAAAAGATTATGTGGAACAAAGTGTTGGAGTCATTACGGCCATTAATCCTCACCTTGGATACGAAGTAACTTCTAAAATTGCCAGAGAAGCCGTGTTAAACGGAAAATCTGTGCGGGAACTTTGCTTGCAAAAAGGCTTGCTGACAGAAAAAGAATTGGATCAAATTTTAAATCCGTATGAAATGACCAAGCCGGGCATTGCGGGCAGTGGTTTAGTGACCCATACCTCTTAAAAGAGGACAAGCATCAAGCACTAAAATCCATTTAAAAAT
>JAPSKG010000123.1 GCA_031177795.1 Domibacillus sp. | reverse complement strand
GTCTTTTGTGCTTCATCAGCAGACAGGTCTTTTATTTGAACCGGGAAATTCAAAAGAATTATCTGAAAAAATTACATTTATTCTTGACCAGCCGGAACGGGCCAAGCAATTAGGAATCAATGGGCATGAAATGGCAAAAGAGTTATATAGCTGGACACATATCAGCCGGCAAACAGAAAAAGTATACGATCAAACCGTTTTCATAAAAAAGATGGAAGGGGTTCGCACATGATAGGCGTATTGCTTGCAGGAGGAAGGGGAAAGCGTCTCCGGCCGTTAACTGACCGCATACCAAAACCGATGGTTCCACTATTAAACAAGCCGCTTTTAGACTATAATTTAAATTTGTTTAGAATGAATGGCATTCGCCATATTTTCATGACAGTTTGTTATAAAAAAGAGGTTATACAGGAATATGCGGGGCACGGACAAGATGCGGGACTTGAGATTCGTTATATAGAAGAGCAAACGCCGCTTGGTACAGCAGGCAGTTTGTTTTCTTCAAGCAGTTTAATCGACGAAACAGCTGCTATATTAAGTGGTGATGCGTTAACGAATATTTCTCTTCGACAAGTGTATAAATACCATAAAGCGAAAAAAGCCAGGGTAACGATTGTGACAACGCCGTCAGAAAATCCGGAACAATTTGGCGTATGCTTATCTGATCAAAAAGGACGCCTGTTGTCGATTTTAGAAAAACCTGAAAAAGCCAATCTTTTAACAAATCAAGTTAGTACGGGTATTTATTTAATTGAACCATCGCTTTTCTCGGAATACAAGTTTCAAGGGGAAGTCGATTTTGCCAAAAATGTATTCCCGGCATTGATTGCTAATAATGAACCCATCTTTGTTTATGAAACAAATGCTTATTGGCAAGATATAGGGACATTTCGCCAGTATACTCTTGCGGAAAAAAGATTGAAAAGAGGTATTCCAGGAATTAACAGTATGTTAAAGCAATTTTACCCTCTTTCAAAAAATTTTTCTGCTTCTATTTCTCAAGAAAAAATGGCTCATGCCGACTGGATGAATTCTTATTCATCAATGTTAAAAAAACAGGCTGGCATTTCTTTTGAAAAAGTGCTATTATAGTTAAGTCGCAAAAGAATACAATAAGCGAGACAAGTTTGGAGGGAAAAGAACCATGCGTGTAAACATTACATTAGCTTGCACTGAGAGCGGTGACCGTAACTATATCACAACTAAAAACAAACGTAACAACCCGGATCGTCTCGAGTTGAAAAAATACAGCCCGCGCTTGAAAAAAGTAACAGTGCATCGCGAAACAAAGTAAACAGCAGGAGATCTTCCTGCTGTTTTTTTTTAGGAGGACAAATGGACAAGAAGCAAATGAGAGAAGCAATGAAAAGTAAACTTGCCGCGCTTGAAAAGCCGGAATATGAACAAAAATGCTTTGAAATTGCGAAAAGGTTGTATGCGCTTGCTGAATGGGAAAAAGCTGATGTTATTGCTGTTACAGTTTCTGCACCTTTTGAAATAGACACATGGCAGATTATTCGCTTTGCTTGGATAAGCGGGAAAATCGTTTGCATACCAAAGTGTGATCCGGAAACAAAACAAATGAAATTTTTTAAGATCGATAACTTTACATATCTCGAAAAAGTATACGCAGGTCTTTATGAACCAGATCCTGTTAAAACTTCTTTTGTTCAGCCTGATAAACTGCACCTGTTGATTGTACCGGGGCTGCTTTTTAATGCACAGGGATATCGAATTGGATTTGGCGGAGGTTACTACGACCGCTTTTTAAGCAAATTCACCGGAAAAACTGTTTCATTGGCTTTTTCGTTTCAGCTGCAAAACAATATACCAGTTGAAACTCATGACCTTCCTGTTCAGAAAATTGTGACAGACAAACAGGTTATTAATTGTCAAACTTAGTTCTTCTTTCTTTACCGCTTATTTCAGTTCCGTTATAGTGGAATCAACGGATAGACGAAAGAAGTGATGAGATGACGATAAAAAATGATGTTATCTTTTGGCGACTCGCGTTTTTCTTCGTAGTAGAGCAGGGATATATCCTTGCCAGGCTTAGCCAGGACCGAAGCGAAATGTGGCTTGAAAACAGGACAAATAAAAAAGCAGCGCTTATTCGACTTTCAAATCAAAATCTCGGGTGGGCCGCCGGTCTTCGTAATGATATTGAGGAAACAGTGTGGAAAGGTGAGCAAGTCAGGAAAAAAAGAGGAGCCCGAAAACTTTCTTTGTTAAATATTGTTGTGTCCCCTCATGCACCCATTGATGAGTACGAACAATATTTAAAGCCAGTAGGAAACCAGAAAACGAAAGCGGTCACACTGCTTTTTACGGAACAAAATTTGGATCAGTCATTACAGCAGTTGGATACTATTTTGTCTCCAGTCCCAGAACAACAGGATTTCTACGGTGAAGATGATGAAGCAGCAGCTTATGAACGAGCATTGCTTTCACATGAAGTAAAAAGAAAAGAAGAAGAAAATCGCTTTTTTAATTACGGCAAACCCTTTTTTACGTATATATTTACAATTGTAAATATAGCCGTTTTTGCCATACTAACCTTGGCTGGAGGGAGTACAAACACAGAAGTGCTTTTGCGGTTCGGGGCCAAGTTTAATCCGCTTATTTTAGAAGGCGAGTGGTGGCGATTTGTCACACCCATGTTTTTACATATAGGCTTGCTTCACCTTTTAATGAATTCGCTTGCGTTATATTACCTTGGGACAGCAGTGGAGAAAATTTACGGGCGTCTTCGTTTTTTTTGGATTTATTTATTCTCAGGATTTACAGGAACGCTATTAAGCTTCCTATTAACTCCTCATTTATCTGCTGGAGCCAGTGGTGCTATTTTTGGTTTGTTTGGATCGCTTCTTTATTTTGGAGTGGCAAAACCGGCTCTTTTTTTTCGTACTATGGGCATGAATGTGATAGGCGTAATTGTTATTAACCTAGTTTTTGGATTTTCTATTCCGGGGATTGATAATGCCGGACATATAGGCGGACTTCTCGGTGGCTTTCTGGCAACAGGCATTGTCCATTTTCCAAAAAAACATCGTTTATTTCAGCAAACCGTTTTTTTTATCACAGCTTCCCTGGCAATTACCCTGGGCCTTTTCCTTGGGTTTCAGAATGGATATGCTGCCGTCGATGCTCAATCGGTTCATTTAAGAGCGCAAGAAGAAATTAAGTCGGGAAATACTTCTGAAGCAAAAAAAATTCTTACGGATTTTTTAGAAAAAGGCGGTAAACCTGTTGCAGAAACGTATTTTTATCTCGCATTTATTGAAATGGGCAATGGAGAGTTAGTTGAAGCAGAAAAACATTTAAAGAAAGCGATTGATAAACGGCCGAATTTCCATGAAGCCTATTTTAATCTGGCGCTTATATACACTGAGCAAAAACAAATAGACAAGGCACAAAACGCGTTAGCCAAAGCATTAAAGTATGCACCCGATGACAAACCATATGAAGAGCTTGGTGAAAAGCTAAAGAATCAATAAGGCCAGGTGAGCAGTATGAAAACAATATATGATGTGCAGCAACTGTTAAAACGTTATGGCGTGTTTGTTTATATAGGAAATCGAGTAGCTGATTTGCAGCTGATGGAAGTAGAGCTAAAAGAGCTTTACCAGTCGCAACTTATTGAACAAAAAGAATACCAGATGGCGCTTCTGTTATTGCGCCGGCAAATTGCAATTGAAAAAGAGAAAGAACAGGAGAGTTGATTATGTCAGAAAAACGTCTTGCTGCTTTTGATATTGGCGGCACGTCAATAAAAATGGCTTTTTTAACAACAGAGGGAGATATTATTCGCAAATGGTCAATCCCTACAGACCGTTCTGAGGCGGGCGTTAAAATAGTTCAAGATATTGCCCGTTCTTTTTACAAAGAGCTTGAAGCCGATGGATTGACAACGGTTGATGTTCTAGCAGCAGGAGTTGGAGCTCCTGGGCCTGCCGATCCTGAACAAGGAACGATTTCAGGGGCAGTCAATATTGGCTGGCCAAACGGCTATCCGTTAAAGAAGTTGCTTGAAGAAGCTATTGAACTGCCTGTCTTTATCGAAAATGATGCTAACTGTGCGGCACTTGGAGAAATGTGGCGAGGGGCTGGCAGCGGCACTGGAGACGTAGTTTGCGTAACGCTCGGTACAGGAGTTGGCGGCGGAGTAGTTTCCAGAGGAATGATTATAACCGGCGTAAACGGCTCTGCTGGAGAAATCGGCCATATAACAGTGGTTCCGGAAAATGGGTTTTTGTGTAATTGTGGCAAAAAAGGCTGTCTGGAAACAGTAGCTTCTGCTACTGGGATTGTAAATTTATACAAGGCAGAGGGGAAAGAAGCGCCTGATGCCCGCACAGTTTTTGAATTTGCTGCAGCAGGTGATGAAGCGGCGAAACGGGTTATTGACCGTTGTGCATTTTATTTAGGACTTGCCATCGGCAACATTGCCAACACGGTAAATCCTGCTAAAGTAGTTGTTGGCGGGGGAGTTTCAGAAGCAGGAGAAGCCCTTTTATTGCCGCTTGAACAATACGTAAAACAGTTTACATTCCCGCGCGCGATGGATGTTCTTTCAATTGAGAAAGCACAGTTAGGGAATGATGCAGGCGTTATTGGCGCGGCATACTTGGCAAAAGTAATGACCGTATAAAAAAGCCAGTTCCTTTTGAACTAAGCCAGTTCCTTTTGAACTGGCTTTTTTATATGAAAATTTTTATAATAATATGCGTATGATTGAACAAGCGAAAGCGTCATACAATTATTATAGATACATTTTATAGGGTTCTGTTTGATTTTTTGTAAAAAAAGTATTAAGATTGTGAAAGGCAATTTACAAAAGGTTAAAAGATTTTAACCCCTTAAGGTTGTTACAGAGGTAACGAGGAGGCTGGGAAAATGAAAAGAACAATACACAGCAACATTTCTCTCATTGCTGTCGCTGTTTTGTTCTTATGGATGAAAACATACATCGTCTATAAAACAAGCTTTAACATGGACATTGAAAACACACTTCAAGAGTTTATCTTGCTGATTAACCCGCTTAGCTTTATTATGCTGGCAATGGGAATCGGTTTTTTATTTAAAAATGATAAAACCCGCAGCCGCTATCTGCTTGGCATGAGCTTTTTCTTAAGTTTCCTGCTGTTTGCAAATGTGGTTTTTTATCGCTTTTTCAACGATTTTATTACGATGCCGCTTTTATTCCAAACAAGCAACTTTGCAGATCTTGGAAACAGTGTGACGGAAGAGTTTCATATTGCTGATGTTTTATATTTTGCAGATGTGATTATTTTGTTTCTCCTGTTAAAATTCAAACCGGCCTATGTGAAATTCCGGCCTATGTCAAAAATGAATCGGCGCGCTTATTTTTTATCAGCTGCTGCTATTCTTTTTTTAAATTTGGGGCTTTCCGAAATTGAGCGTCCTCAGCTTTTAACAAGAACATTTGACCGAGAAATGCTTGTTAAAAACATTGGGACATTTAACTACCACATTTATGATATTTTCTTGCAATCAAAATCATCTGCCCAGCGTGCACTGGCCGATGGCACTGAATTAACAGAAATTAAAAACGCATCTGATGCAAACTACGCTAAACCAAATGATAAACTTTTCGGTGCAGCAAAAGGGAAAAACCTGATTATGGTGTCAGTGGAATCTACACAAGCGTTTGTATTGAATAATACAGTTAATGGACAAGAGATCACGCCATTTTTAAATGACTTTGCCAAAGAGAGCTTGAATTTCACCAATTTTTATCACCAGACAGGACAAGGGAAAACTTCCGATGCAGAATTTCTAACGGAAAATTCTTTGTATCCTTTGAGCCGCGGCTCTGTTTTCTTTACCCACTCGGGTAACGAGTTTAATTCGATGGCTGAAAAACTCGCTGATAACGGGTATTTTTCAAATGCTATGCATGCAAACAACAAAAGCTTTTGGAACCGCGATATTATGTATGATGCCATTGGCTATGAACGGTTTTACGATGTGAATGATTACGATGTAAATGAAGAAAACAGTGTAAACTGGGGAATGAAAGACATTCCATTTTTTGAACAATCTGTTGGCCTAATGCAAGAAATGCCGCAGCCATTTTACTCTAAAATGATTACTTTAACGAATCATCATCCGTTTTATTATGATGAAGAAGATAAAATGATTGAGGAATTTAATTCAAACAGCGGCACATTAAACCGTTATTTTGTTACAGTACGCTATACAGATGAATCATTAAAATTGTTTGTTGAAGGTTTGAAAAAAGCCGGCCTTTATGAAAACTCCGTGATCGTTTTATATGGAGACCATTATGGGATTTCTGAAAATCACAATGAAGCGATGGCTCAATACCTTGGCAAAGAAGTAACACCATATGTTTCGGCTGAACTTCAAAAAGTTCCATTTATGATTCATATTCCTGGCGTTGAAGGCAGAGAGATTTCAACTGTCGGAGGCCAAATAGATGTACGGCCAACACTTTTGCATTTGTTGGGCATTGACACAAAAGGCGATATTCAGTTTGGCCAGGATTTGCTTTCAGAGGACCATGAAAACTTTGCTCCTTTCCGTGATGGCCGTTTTATAACAGAAAACTATGTATACGCTGGTGACGTTTGCTGGGATAAAAAAACAGGCGAACAAACAGAAGGAACTTATTGTGAACCTTACATTGAAAAAGCTGCAACTGAGTTAAATAACTCTGACCGCGTTATTTACGGCGATCTGCTTCGTTTCTATGATCCAGACTCAGCAAAAAAAGAATAAAATAAAAACTGCCCAAAAGGCAGTTTTTATACCAAAAAAGCACCCGAGCAAAGTCAGGTGCTTTTTTTAATGGGCTGCAGGGTAGCCATGGTGAATAATGGTCATA
>JAPSKG010000122.1 GCA_031177795.1 Domibacillus sp. | reverse complement strand
GTGAATTCCTGGCCTTGGGTGTAAATAGCCAGCAAATAATCACAATAATGCAATGGAAGCATGTGATTTTCTTTCCATAGCATTATTTCATTGATAATTGTTTCTTTTTTATCTTTTTTCATTTTTTCGTTTGCACCTCAATAAACTTACTATTCGCGAAAAAAAGCCATTTTCCTTCTTTTTTCGCAAAAAAAAAAAAAAGCCGGGTTAGCCCGGCGATGGAATTTTTATTCAAGAAAGTCTTTTAAACGCTTGCTCCGGCTCGGGTGGCGCAGTTTCCGAAGAGCTTTTGCTTCAATTTGTCGAATACGCTCTCGTGTAACGCCGAATACTTTACCTACCTCTTCAAGCGTACGAGTACGGCCATCATCAAGGCCAAAACGAAGGCGAAGCACATTTTCTTCGCGATCTGTTAGCGTATCAAGAACGTCTTCAAGCTGCTCTTTCAGCAATTCATATGCTGCATGCTCAGAAGGAGAGGTTGCTTCTTGGTCTTCAATAAAATCACCAAGATGCGAGTCATCTTCTTCACCAATCGGTGTTTCAAGTGAAACAGGCTCTTGTGCAATCTTTAAAATTTCGCGCACCTTTTCCGGAGTTAAATCCATTTCTTCAGCAATTTCTTCCGGTGCCGGTTCACGGCCAAGATCTTGTAAAAGCTGGCGCTGAACTCGAATCAGTTTGTTAATAGTTTCAACCATATGAACCGGAATACGTATTGTACGTGCTTGGTCAGCAATAGCACGGGTAATAGCCTGACGAATCCACCATGTAGCATACGTACTGAATTTGAAACCTTTGCGATAGTCAAATTTCTCAACCGCTTTGATTAAACCCATGTTTCCTTCTTGAATTAAATCCAGAAACAGCATTCCACGGCCAACATAGCGTTTTGCAATGCTGACTACAAGGCGGAGATTAGCTTCAGCAAGGCGTCTTTTTGCTTCTTCGTCGCCTTCTTCAATACGGTGTGCAAGTTCAATTTCTTCTTGAGCTGACAAAAGATCTACTCGTCCGATTTCTTTTAAATACATCCGAACAGGATCATTAATTTTCACGCCTGGAGGAACACTTAGGTCATTTAAATCAAATTCTTCACTTTCTTTTTCAAGTTCCTGTATGTTTGGATCTTCTTCATTGCTTTCTTCTTCATCAACAAGCTCAACCCCTTGTTCTGTAAGGGACTCATAAAACTCATCGATTTGTCCTGAATCAACTTCAAACGATGAAAGTTTATCTGCAACATAGTTATAAGATAATTCACCGCGCTTTTTACCTGTTTCTATAATTAGTTCTTTTGCTTTTTCAAGTGTTATTTCAGTTTCTTTGGAACGTGTTGACTTTTCAGCCATGTGTCCCCCTCCTTCCAACTTCCTGGTCATACCGATTAACGGGAAAGCAGTTTTTCAAGTGCAATAATGTCGTGCAAAATTCGTGCAGCACCTACGTAATCATGACGCTTTTCCGCTTCAATACGTTCTCTTTTCTTTTCCTCAATTTCAAAGCGCTGATGCTGTTTATTTATTTCTTTTACATAATCAAGCAGTTCTTGTTCTCCAGGTTCTGAAGTAACAGTCATTAAGCTTAAGTCTACGGCAAGACGGCGCAGCTTCTCATCATTTAACACGGATAAGAAAGAAGCCATGTCAGGTGCTTCTGCTTTTTCATAATACCCAAGAAGGTACGTAAATAATGCTTGATGCTCATCAATTGAAAACGGTGTGCCATTAAGCATTATGCGAACCCGCTCTGCCGTTTCCGGACTATTTAGCATATGTGCAATCAACCGTCTTTCTGCTGTTTCATGTCGTGGAAACTGTTTGACCGGACGCACTTTTTGAACAAACGTCTCGGTTCGGACCACATCTCGATTTTCGTTTTGCCTGGGTGACCTTTTTTTCAGAAATAATGCTTTTTCTTGTTCTTGAAGAGCTTGTAAAGATAAAGAAAACTCATCCGCCAAACGGCGCAGATAATGATCTCGTTCTACTGCTTTTTTTAAACCGGCAATTTCTGTTAGAACTTCTTCAATGTACCGAAACTTTTGCGCTTCATCCCGCAAATTTTTACCCCGTTTTAAGTACTCCATTTTAAACGCCATTAATGTAAGCGAGGAGTCCTTTATATAAGCAGCGAACGCTTCAGCACCTTTTTTTTGAATAAATTCATCTGGATCAAGCCCATCAGGAAAAACCATTACCTTCACTGAAATTTCATGTGCTGCAAGCATGTTTGCTGCTTTAAACGCAGCATTCATACCTGCTTTATCACCGTCATAACATATAACAGCTTGGCCTGAAACACGCTTTAGTTGCTGAATATGCTCTTCTGTTAATGCTGTTCCCATTACTGCCACTGACTGTTGAAAACCTGCCCGTACAGCCGAGATAACATCAGCAAAGCCTTCAAAAAGCAAAAATTGTTTTTGCTTTTTAATCGCAGCCCGAGCAGCTGAAAAATGATACAGCAAACTGCTTTTATGAAAAATTGGTGTTTCAGGTGAATTTAAATATTTTGGTTGAATATCTTCCAGACTGCGGCCGGAAAATCCAACAGCCTTTCCTTTTTCATCATGAAGCGGAAACATAATTCTGCCGCGAAAACGGTCGTAGAAGCGTCCAGTTTCTTCTTGCTTAATCAGCAGTCCTGCCAGTTCCATTCTTTCCAGATTAAAACCGCGTTTTTGAAGAATATTCAGCGCAAAGTCATTTTGCGGCAGCGACCAGCCAATTTGAAAACGGTCAATATCTTCACCAGTGAATCCACGGTTATGCAAATACCGCAGTGCTTCACTCCCTTCTGAAGTATTAAGTAAAAGATGACGGTAGAACTTAGCCATCAGTTCATGCGCCTCATACAAATCAGCATGTTCGTTTGTTTGTGAAGTATACGCCTGATCTGAAATGGAAATATCAAGCGCCACGCCAGCACGCTCGGCCAGTCTGGAAGCAGCTTCCTGAAAAGGAATTTGGTCTATTTCCATTAAAAAAGTAAAAGCGTTTCCTCCAGCGCCACACCCAAAACAATGGTAAATCTGTTTCTCCGGTGAGACAGAAAAGGAAGGCGAGTTTTCACCATGAAATGGGCAAAGACCAAAAAAATTACGCCCTTGCTTTTTCAGCTGCATATAGTCCCCAATCACTTCAGTGATGTCTACTCCCTTTTTAATTTGCTGAATCGTTTCTTCGGGAATTCTTCCTGACATGTACCATCACCAGCTGTAAAATTGTATTTTTTATTTATTCTACATACACATTTAGAATCCTTCTTTTCTGCAAAAAGAACATTCCATGTAAAAATAAGTCATATCCAAAGGAAGACTACATAGTTAGTTTATTCTTTTGTGGGGGGGTCTAAACCTTTTTTAATCACTTTTTATCACAATTTTTTATTATAGAACATTTTCACGAAAATGAAAAGTACATAATCACGTGATTATGTACTTTTTCGATTACGGTACAAACTCATGATAATGTTAGCTGTTTCTTCAACAGCTTTATTTGTAACATCTATTACATCACAGCCAATTTTCCCTGCAATCTCTTCAAAGTAACTGAGTTCCTTCTTGATTCTTTCTACGTCGGCATAACTTGCACTGTCATCAAGCCCAAGTGAAATTAACCGCTCGCGGCGAATAGAATTTAATTTTTCAGGACTAATCTTTAAACCAATACATTTTTCTTTTGGCACTGAAAATAATTCTTGAGGAGGGTCAACTTCAGGAACGATTGGAACGTTTGCTACTTTCACACGTTTATGTGCTAAAAACTGAGAAAGTGGCGTTTTAGATGTTCTTGATACACCAATTAAAATAATATCAGCTTTTAACAAACCTCGCGGGTCTCGTCCATCATCATATTTTACAGCAAATTCAATTGCATCAACTTTTTTAAAATAATCTTCATCGAGCCTTCTCACGAGACCAGGCTCAAATAAAGGTTTCATCGAATACATTGATCCAAGCTGATCCATTAATGGACCGATTAAATCAAATACTTTAATGTTATTTATGGTTGCAGATTCAATCATGTACTGGCGGATATCAGGCTTTACAAGTGTGTAAACAATAATGCCTTTATCTTCTTTAGCCATGCCAATTACTTCATCAATATGGGATGGATCTTCTACATATGGAAACCGTTTAATCACTGCATGAGGCCCGCTAAACTGGCTCAAGGCTGCTTTTGTTACAAGCTCTGCCGTTTCTCCGACTGAATCCGACACAATGTATATTATTGGATCATTCACTTAGTTCTGCCGCCTTCCTATTAGTGGTCATCATCTGTTAAAGAAACAAACGCACGGGTGATTGTTGTTTTTGTCACACGCCCCGTCACTTCATACCCTTTTTCTGTTTTTTTAATAACTGGAACGCAATCAATTTGTTTTTCCAATAATGTTTTTGCCACATCAAGTAAAAGATCATCCCGCTCGCAAACCGCAATATTAGGCATGCGCGTCATAATAATATTTACTGGAAGTGAATTTAAATCCTGCTTGCCAATACTGGCCCTCAACAAATCTTTTCTGGATAAAACACCTGATAAGCAAAACGATTCATCTACAACAAAAAGTGTTCCAACATCTTCAAGAAACATGGTTACAATTGCATCGTACACAGTTGACTGTTCTTTTACAACAACCGGAACGGCTGCAAAATCACGGACACGCAGCTTCATCAAATTTTCTTTTAAAAGCTGCGTACCTGATTTTCCTGTATAAAAATAACCAACGCGCGGCCGGGCATCTAAAAAACCCGACATGGTTAAAATGGCTAAATCAGGACGCAGCGTTGCTCTGGTTAAGTTCAATCGTTCTGCAATACTTTCTCCTGTAATTGGTCCGTTTTCTTTAACAATTTCCAGAATTGTTTCCTGCCGTTTATTTAATTCGATTGTCCTCACCATCCCGTCAAAATAAACCTAATGTGCTTTCCCATTTGTTTATCATTATATACCTTTTTAGCGGATAAACCCCGGGCAGTGCAGGAAAAGCCGCTTTATTTAACTAGAATGGCTGGAACATCTGCAAAATCTAAGATAAAGCCCGCGAGCAGGCTCATAAATGCAAGCCGGTTTTGCTTTAAATTTTCGTCTTCAGCCATTACCATTGTGTGGTCAAAATACTTTTCAATATCCGGTTTTAATGCTGCCAGCAACTCATACTGTTGTTCAACCGATTCCGCAGTAGACCAATCATATTGAAGACGCTCATATGCTTTGTAAAGCATTTGCTCTTGTTCATTTTCAAATAGCGATGTATTTATACTGCCGCCTTGAGATTTTTTTGAAATATTGACCACACGGCTCAGTGCTTCAATCGTTTCTTTAAAATCAGCATCATCTTTGTGGCTCATTAAAACAACAGCTGTTTCTTCTATTTCTGCAAGAGCGCCATTTTTTTCAAGCACAGCATCAATAATATCATAGCGAATGCCTTTTTCTTGTAGAAGATGTTTTACACGCAATGTAAAAAATGCAGTGATTTCATTTTGAAGTGTATCAGCATTTTTATCGCCAATTTGGTCTTTTAATACTTCTTCTATCGCCACCGCAATAACATTAGAAAGCGATGTATTCCACTCGTGCTCAACCATTGTTTGTACAATTCCGGCTGCTTGGCGGCGCAATGCATAAGGGTCCTGTGAGCCTGTTGGAATAATACCTACTGCAAAGCAAGAAGCAATGGTATCAAGCTTGTCTGCAATACTTACCAATGCTCCTACTACCGTTGAAGGCACAGAGTCATCTGCAGAGCGGGGCATGTAATGTTCATTTACTGCAACAGCTACTTGTTCGTCTTCCCCTTTTTGGCGAGCATATTTCTCTCCCATAACCCCTTGTAGCTCTGGGAACTCATAAACCATTTGGGTAACCAGGTCAAATTTGCAAATTTGGGCTGCACGGTCTGTTAAAGCTTCAATTTCATTTTTCACATTTACTAAGTTTGCCAGCTTAGCTGAAATCCGGCGAATTCGGGATACTTTTTCCGCCAGCGTACCAATTTTTTCATGATAAACAATTTTTTCAAGCTTTTTAAGCAGTTCATCAATGTTTGCTTTTTGATCTTCTTTGTAGAAAAAGTCTGCATCTGCAAGACGGGCGCGCAGAACTTTTTCATTGCCCCGGGCTACTTTTTCAATAGCATGGCTATTTCCGTTTCGGACTGTAACAAAATGAGGCAGCAACGTGCCATTTTCATCTTTTACCGGAAAATAGCGCTGATGCTCTTTCATTGATGTAATTAATACCTCTGCCGGCAATGCGAGAAATTCTTCATTAAAAGAACCGGCCAACGCTGTTGGATATTCAACAAGGTTATTCACTTCTTCAAGAAGCGATTCATCCACTGGAATTACCCAGTTATTTTCCTGCTCAAGCTTTTTTAATCCGTTTAAAATAAGCTCACGCCGCTCCTGGGGATTTGCAATAACAAATTGCTGCTTTACTGTTTCTTCATAAGAGCCAGCTGTTTCAATTCGAGCGGCTTTTCCTAAAAAGCGATGGCCAAGCGTTTCATTTCCCGTTTTTACACCGGCTAACTCAAATGGAATAACTTCGCTTCCAAAAAGAGCCACTACCCATTTAATTGGACGAACATAACGAAGGTCATTAGAGCCCCACCGCATGTTTTTTCCAAAAGTTAAGGATAAAACAACTTCCTGTAAAGCTGGCAGCAATTCTTTTGTGTGTTTTCCTTTAACAAACTTTTTCACATGGGCATATTCAACACCTTTAATTTCTTTAAAGAAGATATCATCTGTTGTAAGCCCCTGGCTTTTTGCAAACCCTGCAGCTGCTTTTGACCATTCGCCATTTTCTGTTTGAGCTATTTTTTTTGCTGGCCCTTTAGCTTCTTCATTAATGTCTTTTTGTGCTGCGGC
>JAPSKG010000121.1 GCA_031177795.1 Domibacillus sp. | reverse complement strand
AGGATTCAACAAATCTTTCCGGGCCGCTTTAACGATTGGCATCGGATTTGTCGGAATCAACCTGGTTATTGGTCTTCTTATGGAAGCATTGGGGCCCGCTACAAAAGCGATGGTAGAGTCACTTGGCCTCAGCCTGGATATTCTTGACGTCGGCTGGCCGATTGGGGCAGCAATGTCTTTCGGAACACCGGTTGCACCGCTTATGATTCCGCTTATTCTGATTTTGAACGTTATCATGCTTTCATTAAACTGGACAAAAACATTAAATGTGGACATCTGGAATTTCTGGCATTTGATTTTTGCCGCTTCTATCGCATATTACGCTTACGACAGCTTGGCACTAGCGATCGCAGTGGGACTTGTTGTTACAGCAATTACACTAAAACTCGCAGACTGGACAGCTCCAACGATTGAACATCACTTTGGCTTAAAAGGCGTTTCAATGGCGCATTCTGAAACAGTTAACTTTGCTCCGCTTATGTATGCATCAAACCGGGTTATTGATAAAATCCCTGGACTTAACCGTCTGCATGCAGATCCAGAAACGTTAAAAAGACGATTTGGGATTTTGGGTGAACCGCTTGTTATGGGACTTGTGCTCGGGATGCTGATCGGCCTTCTTGGCGGCTATGATTTAAAAGGCATACTTACGCTGGGCGTTCAAATGTCTGCAGTTTTAATTTTAATGCCGCGCATGGTTGCTTTGCTGATGGAAGGTCTTATTCCTATTTCAGAAGGAGCCCGGGATTACATTAATCGAAAATTTCCCGGGAAAAACGTATATATCGGCCTGGATACAGCTATTGTTATCGGACACCCGGCAAACATGGCAGTTGCTCTTTTGATGGTGCCGATTACTATTTTGCTTGCGGTTACTCTTCCATACAATAACATGCTGCCATTTGCTGATTTATCTGTATTGCCGTTTACGGTTGTGTGGGCGGTTGCTGCAGCGCGGGGGAATATTATCCGCGGCCTTATTAACAGTGTTTTCACTTTAATGATTGTGTTTTTTATCGCGACAAACCTTGCTGATCTGGCAACAACAATGGGACGTGCAGTCGGGTTTGCTTTCCCTGAAGGCGCAACACTGATTTCGGGTATTGACCTTGGTTCACACGTTCTTCCTTGGATTCTTCTTCGCCTTCTTGATCCAAGCAATCCATTGTTCTTTGCGGCACTTGGAGCAGCGGTTGTTTACGGCTTGCTTTGGTACTGGGTTCGAAACGACATCCGCAAGCAATACGCAAAAGAAATGGGTCTTGAAGTGCCTGCTTCAAACGAACCAGATGAAAAACTAAAAAATATTAACTAACTTTTAGGGGGAACCAGTAATGGCGAAAAAAATTCTTGTATCATGCGGTACGGCGGTGGCCACTTCAACGGTTGTAGCAAAAAAAGTAGAAGAAACATTAAAAAGCAAGGGATACGATGTTATTGTTGAACAATGCAAAGCATCGGAAGTGCCTTACAAGGCAGCTGGCGCGGATGTTATTGTGACTACAACCCCGATCAGTGATGCAGGAAACACGCCAGTCATTCAAACAATTTCATTTTTAACTGGTGTTGGGATAGATGGAGACATTCAAAAAATCATTGACTATTTAAATTAAAAAGAAACGGGGGCTTTTGAAAGAAGGCCCCCTCCATTTTTTATAAAAAGGGGCATGCATATGTCTACATATAGCTATAGTAAAACGGCACGGAATATGACGCTGATTGTTCCAGTTTTATTAATGTCTGCTTTGTTTATTTGGGCAATCTATGAACTGTTTTCCGGGAATGACCAAGCGATCTACAAGCTTATTGTTTATACAATGCCGTTTTTGCTTTTATCGTCTTTTATTGGACTTCATAACCCTTCTGCAGTAGTTGTAACAAAGGAATCTATTACATTCAGCGGTTTTGGGCGCAGCCATGTTTACACGTGGGAAGAAGCCGGAAGCATTCGGATCAGAAAATATAATTATGTAGGGAAAACACTGATCCGGCTTGGGAAGCCAAAGGTTTTAGGAGGACGTTACTGGATTACCAATGAAATGAATGGTTATGAAGACCTGCTTAACTATTTAGAAAAGAAAAGTGAAAAAGGAGAGTGAAAAAAGATGCAATCAGCTGTTTTTTACCATAAAAATAGCATTCAGTATGAAAAACGTTCAATACCGGAAATAGGAGCGGGCGAAGTGTTAATAAAAATGGAAGCTTGCGGATTATGCGGTACGGATATCCACAAAGTCATTGATGAAACAGTGCCTCCGACAAGCGTACTCGGACACGAAGTTTCTGGAACTGTTGTGAAAGCAGGCGAAGGGGTAAAGGAATACAAAGAAGGCGACCGTGTTTATGTTGCCCATCATGTACCTTGCTTTACTTGCCATTACTGCCAGCGGAAAATGTATACGCTATGCAAACAATTCAAAGAAACAAATCTTGACCCGGGCGGTTTTTCAGAATATATCCGTGTTCCCGAATTGCATGTAAAGCACACAATGGGAAAATTGCCGGATGATGTAACCTTCGAGCAAGGCGCTTTGGTAGAACCGGTGGCTTGCTGCCTTCATGGATTTGAATCCATAAACATTCAGCCGGGAGATTCGGTTTTGATTTTAGGTGCTGGCCAGATTGGCTGCATCCAAATTCAAATTGCCCGCCATCTCCTTGCCAAACAAGTTATCGTCAGTGACATTAACCCGTATCGTCTCGCGCAGTCCTTGCAGTTTGGGGCAGATCATGCGGTAAACAGCCAGAAAGAAAATTTGCTGGAAACCGTGCTGCAACTAACAAAAGGCCAGGGGGTTGATCACGTTATTATTTCTGCGGGAATAAACAGTTTGCTTTCACAGGCGATGGAGTGTGTAAGGCGTGGCGGAACCATTCTTGTTTTTGCGCCGTTTAAGGCAGCAAGCACTTCTATTCCAGCAGAACGGTTTTTCAACGATGAAATAAAAGTAATCGGCTCGTATTCGTCAAACCCGTATAATTATGAAACTGCACTGCAAATGCTTCAGCAAGGCGTTGTTAACGCAGAAAAAATGATTACACACCGTTTCCCGCTTTCGCAATTAAGCGAAGCGATCCACTATGCACACGATCCAACTAAAGATGTGTTAAAAGTAATGATCACGCCTTAACAAAAGAAGGTGAAGGATATTGGCGAATAAAATTATTTTTTTTGATTTAGATGGGACTCTTTTAAACTCTGAAAAACAAATTCCTGCCTCTGCTAAGCAAGCAATTGCCCGCTTAAAAGAAAAAGGGCATACAGTTGCCATTGCAACGGGGCGCTCTCCTTTTATGTTTAAAGAGTTAAGAAAAGAACTTGATATCGATACGTATGTAAGTTTTACAGGACAATATATTGTTGCCGGCAATAAAGCCATTTATAAACAACCTTTGCCAAAAAAGTTGTTTTATACACTTCGTGATTATTCACACAGCTGCCAGCATTCACTTTTGTATATTGGTGAGGAAACCATGAAAACAAGCATAGAGCAGCATCCTTCTGTACAGCCATGTATGGATGCACTGGCTCTTTCTTATCCGGAATTTGGGGCGGACTATTTTGAAGAACAAGAAATCTATCAATCTATGTTGTTTTGCGAAGAAAAAGAAGAGCAGCCTTATCAGGAAAAATTCAGCCAGCTTCGATTTTTAAGATGGCACCCAAAGTCAGTTGATATTTTGCCGTTTGGAGGATCAAAAGCAAAAGGAATCGAGCGGCTAATGCATCATTTAGGTTTTTCACAAAACGATGTTTACGCATTTGGGGATCATTTCAATGACATTGAAATGCTGCGTTTTTCCCCGGGCAGTGTGGCAATGGGGAATGCGCCGGAACAAGTAAAACGATCTGCAAAGTATGTCACAAAAGATGCGGACAAAGATGGCATAGCACATGGATTAGAATTAGTTGGTCTGCTGCCGTAGGGAGGAATAACATGAACATTGCATTAAACGGAAAAACAGCTCTTGTAATTGGCGGTGCAAGCCCTGTTGCTTCAGCAATTTGTGCAAGTCTGGCAAACTCCGGCGCCAGCGTCTGGCAGCAATTATTTGTGAAAGAGCCAGGTGAAACAAGCCAGCTTGCCACGTCAATTGTCGCAGACGTGCGAGATGAAAAAGAAATGAAAAAAGTAGCGGAAGCACTCTTGCAAAAGCAAAAAAAAATTGATTTTCTCATTAATGCCTTTCCTGTGGAACAACCTGGTTCACTGCAGGATTTAACTGCTGAAAAGTGGATGGATTTGTTTGAGTATCATGTTGATGTTCCTTTTATTTCATGTAAAGAAGTTCTACCTATTATGGTTCAGCAAGGCAGCGGGGTAGTCGTGAATATTTCTTCATCTGCTGCTGTTACAGGTGAAGGAGGCCCTCATTTTGCCGCGGCAAAAAGCGCGCTAAATTCGATGACGCGCGGGCTGGCAAGAGAATACAAGAAAAAGGGAATCCGGGTAAATGGGGTGGCACCTTCTTTTTTCAAAAAAGATGAACAAGAAAACCAGGAAGCAGCAGCTTCAACCGCGGCAATGGTCACGTTTCTTTGCTCCGAATACGGAAAACATTTTAGCGGGGAAACCATTATGATTGACGGAGGAAAAAGCGTTGGATAATGTGCTAATCATAGGCGGCGCAGCAGGAATCGGGCGAAAAATTGCCCTTGCATTTGCGGAAAGTGGCAACCAGGTTGCCGTTGCAGATATTAACCAGGCTGCAGCGGAAGAAATGATTCAGCAAAAAGCGGAAAAACATCGTTTGCATGCTTTTTATGTGGATGTAAGTTCATGGGAAAGTGTAGAAAAAATGACTGGCCAGGTAATTGAAAAAATGGGTCACATTGACACATTTGTGTTTTCAGCAGGCATAACAAAAAAACTTGGTCTTGAAGAAGTAGAGTGGGCTTTATGGAAAAAAACAATGGCGGTTAACTTGCATGGTTTGTTTTTTAGCGTCAAAGCCATTGCACCGTTTATGATTAAAAGAAAGCAGGGAAATATAATTATTATTGGTTCGGGATCAGCTATTACAGGCTCGGGCGGCGGAATTCAATATTATGCTTCCAAGGGGGGAGCATTCGGATTCATGAGGTCACTTGTGAAAGAATTGGGTTCTTATGGAGTGAACGTAAATGTTATTGCCCCGAGAGTAATTGAATCACAGATGCTTGATTCCTTGTATCCAACAGAAAAAGCAAAACAAGAAATGATAAAGGAAATTCCCATTGGGCGCCTGGGAAAACCGGAAGATATTTCATCCCTGGCCCAATACCTTAGTAAAAAAGAAGCCAGTTACATTCACGGGCAGGTTTTAATTTTAGATGGCGGAAGAACATATCAAGGAAAATAAGCTAAAAAAGCTGTTTTTACACCGGGAAAATCCGGCTGTAAAAACAGCTTTTCTTTTTGAACATAAAATTTATTCAAAAAGTGAAAATAGGTATTGAAATTTCTTAAATTTTAAAATACAATCATTACAAAGGTAACTATCTAGAACATATGTAAAGGAGTGGTCAGCGATGTGGGGTTACCTTCTTGCAGGGTTTGTCAGCCTTTGGCTTCTTCAAATCTATTTAACAATGCGCCAGATGAAACACTACCGGGCAACCATCCAAACGATGAGCAAAAGAGAAAGCGGTTATCTCGGAGTTGGAGTAGAGAAAAAAAAGCTCGGATCTGGAACAGTGCTTATCCTGGTAACAAATGAAAAAGGCATCGTGGAAGAATGCAAGGTAATGAGCGGCGTGACCGTTTTTGCTAAATTCAAAAATTGTAAGCGGTTTATAGGACGCCATATTTCATCTCTTCAAGATGATGAATGGGCAAATCCGCTAGAAATGGCTGTTCAAAAAATTAAACAGCAAATGGATCCGGTAGTAATGACTTAATGTTCATTATACATGAAATAAAGCAGGGACAGAGTAAAAGGAGGGAAATGGGATGGATTTTTTAGTTAAATTTGCAGAAAGCTTTATTGGAATGTTCCAAAAAGGCGGAGAAACGTTTATTGGTATGTTTACGGGTATTGTTCCAACGCTGGTTTGTTTGATTCTTGCTGTAAACGCTTTAATTAAGATTATTGGAGAAGAACGGATTGACCGTTTTGCCCGAAAATGCACAAAAAACATTATTTTACGGTATACATTGTTTCCTCTGTTAGCCGTTTTCTTTTTAACAAACCCAATGGCTTATACGTTCGGAAAGTTTCTTCCGGAACGTCAAAAGCCGGCATTTTACGATTCAGCCGTGTCACTTGTTCATCCAATTACAGGATTGTTCCCGCACGCAAATGCGGCAGAGCTGTTTGTTTACATGGGAATTGCTCAAGGAATTACAACTCTTGGTCTTTCAATGGGGCCACTCGCCATCCGTTTCTTTATTGTCGGCATGATCGTTATCTTAATCCGCGGCATTATCACAGAAAGAATTACCATCATGATGATGAAACGTCAAAACATTTCGCTGGCAGACTAAGCACAAGCTGAGAGGGGGAGAAGAAAAATGGCAGAAAATCAAGCAGTACAACTAAAAGAATTTAAAGCAGCTAAAATCACAAAAGGCAGCAGCGGATGGGGAGGGCCCCTTGTTATTCAGCCGGACGAAAAAAAGAAATACATCGTCTCGGTCACAGGCGGCGGCATTCATCCGGTTGCCCAGCGCATCGCAGATGTTACAGGGGCAGAAGCCGTAGACGGATTTAAAACGTCGATTGATAAAGAAGAAATGGCTTGCGTGTTAATTGATTGCGGCGGAACGGCCCGCTGCGGCGTATACCCGAAAATGGGTGTTATGACGGTAAACCTGACACCAACTTCACCATCAGGCCCGCTCATGAAATTTATTAAAGAAGAAAACTTTGTTTCAGGTGTAAAAGAAGCGGATATTCAGCCGGCCGAAGAAGCAGAA
>JAPSKG010000120.1 GCA_031177795.1 Domibacillus sp. | reverse complement strand
CTTCTTCATCGCAGAATAGACGATCAATACGAGAGGAATATACTTGCGAAGGGCTTGCCGGCATCTCCAGGGGCAGCTACAGGGCAAGTTGTATTTGATCCAGATGAAGCGGAACTGCTAAACAATGAAGGAAAGAAAGTTATTCTGGTTCGCGCTGAAACAACACCTGATGATATTCATGGCATTATTGCTGCGCAGGGAGTGGTAACGAGCCGGGGCGGAATGACAAGTCATGCGGCTGTTGTGGCAAGAGGGATGGGGAAAACGTGCATTTGCGGATGTGAAGCGTTAAAAATTGATATGAAACAAAAGCGCTTCCAGGTCGGGGAAGTGGTCGTAAATCACCTGGATACCATTACAATTGATGGTGGAACAGGCGAAATTATTTTAGGAGAAATCCAGATGATTGAGCCAGAGCTTTCTAAAGAATTTGAGCTTCTGCTTTCTTGGGCTGATCAGGAAAGAACGCTGGGTGTCCGTGCTAATGCTGATAATCCAGAGGACGCAAAAAAAGCGCTTGATTTTGGTGCGGAAGGAATCGGATTATGCAGAACTGAGCACATGTTCATGGATGCTAAGCGAGTTCCAATTGTACAAAAAATGATTTTAGCTGAAACAGATGAACAAAGAAAAGAAGCTTTAGAAAAACTTCTTCCAATGCAGCAAAGTGATTTTGAAGGGATTTTTGAAGCGATGCAGGCACACCCGGTCACAATTCGTTTATTAGATCCGCCGCTGCATGAATTTCTTCCAGACAAAGAGCATTTAACGGTCGAAGTAGCAAAATTACAAATAACAAATCCGAATTCCGAAGATTTAAAAGAAAAAGAAGTTTTATTGAAGAGAGTTCGCCAGTTAGATGAATCAAACCCGATGCTCGGCCATCGCGGCTGCAGGCTTGGTGTTATTCATCCGGAAATTTACCAGATGCAGGTTGAAGCTATTTTCTATGCTGCAACAAATTTACTGAATAAGGGCATTCAAGTAAAACCAGAGATTATGATTCCGCTTGTAGGCCATGTAAACGAACTAAAAGCAATGCGCCAATTAGTAACGGATACAGCCGAGCAAATTCAACAAAAAACCGGCATTCAAATCGATTATACCGTTGGGACAATGATAGAAATCCCCCGGGCTGCTTTAACAGCGGATCAAATTGCAGAAGAAGCAGACTTTTTCTCTTTTGGCACTAACGACTTAACGCAAACAACATTTGGCTACAGCCGTGATGATGCAGAAGGAAAGTTTTTAAAAAGCTATGTAGACGAAAAAATTCTTCCTGATAACCCATTTGCAGTTTTAGATCAAGAAGGAGTAGGACAACTTGTAAAGATGGGTGTTAAACTGGGAAGGCAAACAAAACCCTCATTGAAAACAGGGATTTGCGGAGAGCATGGCGGGGAAAAAAGCTCGATTGAATTTTGTTACTTGCAAGGCCTGGATTATGTAAGTTGTTCACCATACCGGGTTCCGCTGGCGCGGTTAGCCGCTGCCCAGGCTTCTATTAAAAACAAAGAGCACATTGATGAATTAGTTTTATAAGATGAGTTTAAAAAGCCTAACTTTTTAACAATATGTTCAAAGTTAGGCTTTTTTCTTGAATCATTTTTTAAAACACGGTCTTTTGAAAAATCGGAAGAAAGCAGGGGACAATTAAGCAAAAGTAATCTGCTTTTTCCTTCGTATATTATCTTAAGTTTTTTACCAGTGGAACGTTCGGAACTTTTAATAACTAGTTTAGTTTTTAAAAAGGTTTTAAAGATGGAAAGTAAGTTAGTAATTGGCTATTTTAAAGGAGGCAAGAAAATGAAGCTAGCAGAGGGGAAAACTATTTATCAATCTCCGGTAATAGATATTGGGCCGGATTTAGAAATATTTTTAGTTGAAAAAAAGCTTACCTTATTTAATGAAACTGCGCCAGATGATTTGCAAAACACGGCAATTATCCACCGTACAGCAAAACTTTGGGGAAAAATAGAAGCAGGGGATGAGCTAGCTTTTGACAGCCAAACATACAGGATAACATTTGTTGGTGAAAAAGTGAATGAAGCGTTTAAAAACCTGGGTCATTTTATTGTTGTGTTCAACGGCGCAAAACAAATGGATTTACCAGGCGTATTATGTGTAGAAGCAAAACCTATGCCGAAAATTTCCATTTCTACTGTAATTAGCTTAAAAAATAAATAACCTATAATATTGATGAAAAGAAAAAGATCAATATGTGAAATAAGGGAAAGCACCTTTTTTAAAAGAATGGTAAAAATCTTTTTTAATGAAAGCTTTTTATCTGCTATATTCTGATTATATTTAGTTGCTATGGCTAAATTTGAAAGAGGCGATAAAATGGCCACAATTAAAGATATTGCTTTAAAAGCAAATGTGTCAACGGCAACGGTTTCCCGCCTTTTAAATAATGATCCAACTCTTTCTATCGGAGAAGAAACAAGAAAGAGAATTTTGGAAGCGGCTACAGAATTGCAATATAAACCGATCGGGCCAAAAAGAAAAAAGGTAAAAAAAGAAAATTGCTTTTTGGAAGCTTAAAAAAAGGTTAAAAAGCTTTTTGTGGGTTTCCTGATCGCTGCTTTTTTTTGGTGAATTTGAGAAAAAGTCTTTTAAAAACATAGTTTTCATTCTAAAAAAGAGATGATATAATCGTAAAAACATAGATATAATTACACAGGGGGTAACAAAGGTGTTAGCGAATTGTCATCATTGTCATCAGGGGATTTTGTTGCCATCTCTAGATATTTCTTGCCTTTATTATCAAGGACGAACTTTGTTTGTTCATAATGTACCGTACGGTCATTGCACGCATTGCGGAAACAGACATTATGAGTCTTTGCAAACAAGCAAAACACTGGCTCAAGAAGCTTATAAGCAATATGGGATTACTTCCATCGATTTTATTCAAAATTCCTAATATAAAATAGAAAAACCGGCAAAATTAATTTGCCGGTTTTTCTATTTCAGTATACTAACAGTTTTATTGTCCGGAGAAAATAAAAAGAAATTTTAGTTTATGGCAGGGAAAGTCCGGGTAATAAGAGAAAGGTATTTTTGGCCGGCAAAATCCGGATCACAAAGGTACATACTGAAAAAGGACGTGGGAACGTGTCAGAACTGGATATGTCAAAATACGAAAAAAAGATTGTTGTGCGGAACATACATAATGAAGACATTGATGAAATCATGAAGTTATGGAGCCGCTGCTTTCCCGGTATGGAGCCCTGGAAGCGGGAGCAATTGGAAAGCCACATTCGAATTTTTCCGGAAGGCCAGCTTTGTGTAGAGTACGAAGGGAAGATTGTTGGCTCTTGTTCCAGCCTTATTGTTAATTTTGATGAGTATGACGACCAGCACACATGGGACACAATCACGGACAACGGTTATATTACCAACCATGATCCAAATGGGTTCAACTTGTATGGAATTGAAATAATGGTTGATCCAGACTATCGCCGGATGAAAATTGGGCACCGCCTTTATGAAGCACGGAAAGCACTTGCTCGCCAATTAAATCTTCAAAGCATTATTATTGGCGGAAGAATTCCGAATTATCATAAATATAAAACAAACATGACACCGCGCGAGTACGTGGCAGAGGTGGAAAATCACAATATTTATGATCCCGTTTTATCGTTTCAGCTTTTGGAAGGATTTACAATTAAGCGAATCAATACGCGGTACCTGCCAGACGATGCAGCATCAGATTCATTTGCGACATTAATGGAATGGAACAATATTGATTATCTTCCGAAATCCCGGCGCGTTTACCGTGCATCGTTCCCTGTAAGAATTTGCGCTATCCAATATATGATGAAAAAAATTGATTCCTTCGAAGACTTTGCCCGGCAGGTTGAGTATTATGTGGATGTCGCGGCTGATTTTGGGTCGGATTTTGCTGTTTTCCCGGAATTATTTACAACCCAGTTAATGTCGTTCCTTGAAGAAAAGCGGCCAGATCGGGCAGTTCGCCGGCTCGCCACTTACACAGACAAATATATCGAACTGTTTACAGAGCTGGCTGTGCGTTATAACGTGAACATTATCGGAGGTTCACATTTTGTTGAAAAAGAAGGAAACATTTTCAACGTAGCTTATTTGTTCCGCCGCGACGGAACAATTGAGAAACAAGCGAAAGTTCACGCAACACCGAACGAACGCAAATGGTGGGGAATTGCAGAAGGAGATAAAATTGAAGTGTTTGACACAGATTGCGGAAAAATCGCTATCCAAATTTGTTATGATGTTGAATTCCCGGAATTGGCGCGTATTGCCGTCGATAAAGGAGCTAATATTATTTTTGTTCCGTTTTGTACGGATGATCGGCAAGGTTATCTTCGTGTTCGGTACTGTGCCCAGGCAAGAGCCATTGAAAACCAGGCATATATTTGTATTGCGGGAACGGTGGGCAATTTAACACACGTTGAAAATATGGATATCCAATACGCGCAATCGGCCATTTTCTCACCTTCGGACTTTGGGTTCGCAAGAGACGGCATTGTCGGGGAATGTGACGCAAATGTGGATACCGTGGTAGTCGGTGACATAGATCTAGAAAAGTTAAGGCGTTCAAGAAACGCTGGATCGGTAAGGCAATTGCGCGACCGCCGACGCGATTTGTATCGAGTTGAACTAAATAATTTAAAATCCGAGTAACTTTATCAAGTTATTGAACAACTTAATCTTTAAGCTGAAGTGAAAAGGAGATACTGCTTTTTTGTAGTATCTCCTTTATATTTTCAACAATCTTCCAGGAATATTTACATACTTCCTTTGTTAACAGACAGGGTGAAATCTTTACCACCTCTGTTTCTGCAATTTTTTCGCAAAGATTAACGAGTTTCCAGCTGATAAATCATAAGCGCTAATTCGCCACGTGTCAGCTGGTCGTTTGTACCGAAACGAGAATCTGTTTTGCCGCTTACTGCACCAGATGCGAAAAGCCGGTTAACAGCATCTGAGTAGCGTTCGTTCACATCTGTAAAAGCTGATTGTTCCGCCGTGGCTGGTAGCTTGTAAGCTGCTGATAAAATCAAAGCGGCTTCTCCGCGAGTCATCGTCTCAGAAGAACCAAAAGCAGTTGTTGTTTTGCCTTTTAAAATGCCAGCTTTCTGTAAAGCGGCTACAGCTGCTTCTGCACGCTGAGGTACATCTTTAAACATTAATGTTTCTTTGCTTTCCGGGTTCACTTCTAACTTCATGCTATTTGCAACGAGCACTGCTGCATCCACTCGTTTAAGAGGCTGGCCAATTCCGAACTTGTCTTTAACTAAACCCCTGGCAATACCATTGTTGTAAAGGTGGGATACCGCTTTTTCATAACGGGCAGATACATCAGTAAATGGTGTTCTTTTAACCGTAAACTTACCGGGGAATTGCTCAACAACGGCAGCAGATAAACCGGCAGCAGGCAATGTCATATGGGCATAAGATTCACGAACAGAAGCGTAAGCCATCTCATAATCTCCCGCAACATAAGAGTTGAATGCCCCAAGAAGCTGATTGATATGAGTTTTTAATCCTTCTTCAAGAGCCGAAGCGGGAACCCGGCTTTGTGTCGCTGCATCAAGAAAAGCAGCTTGTTCGACAATATACTCGTCAAGCTCTGCTTTTGCTTTTGCCTGGGCTTCTGCGTTTCCCTGGCCTGTTGCTACAACATAATCAACAAAAAAGGCAATATGCGATTTCCATATAAGCGAAAATTGATCACCAGCTTTTTTTCCATATACAGAAGCGACAGCAGCCGTTAAGTCATCAGCGTTTGCCATTAGGGCAGCGGCAGATTGCTCAAAATTTTTCGAGCCGTCAATGCCATCTTGCATTGCCATAACCGCTAAAGCCGCATGTTCGGTAAACAAATAATTTAAATGAGCTCGAAGGTCAACTGCCGGTGTATCCGGATTCGTATGTTTCACAAGCTCCGGGAATTGCGCTGCAATCGCAATGGAAAGTGTTTCAGCAAACATGCTCATATGATGTATTGCTGCGCGTTCGTTTTTATAAGCTGTTTGGTAATCGCTTTCTACATAAGCATTAAATGCCGCCAAAAGCTGATTTACATGCACAGTTAATCCTTTTTCCATTGCTGCAGCCGGAAGGCGCCCTTTTGTTGCTGCATCAAAAAAAGCAGCTTGTTCTTTTTTATAGTTTTCTAGATTGGCAAGTGCTTTGTTGATGTCTTCCTGGTTTCCTTCGTTAACAGCTGTTACGTAGTCAACAAAAAACGTAATATGAGAATTCCAGATTTTTAAAAACTGGTCGCCGCCTTCTTTTCCATAGACAGAGGAAACAGCTGCTGCAATATCATCCGAGTTTGCCAGGAGGGCTGCTGCCGACTGGTTAAAGTCTTTTGAACCATCCGCTCCTTTGCGCATCGTTTCAATTGCTAAAAAAGCATGCTCTGTTAAAGCGGTATCAAGCTTGATCCGAAGTTCTGCAGCAGGTGTAGAAGTGCTGCTGTACTGAATGGCTGACTGTGAACTTTGCGGCTGGCTATGAACTTCCCCGTTATGGGCAAAAGCAGCGCTTGGAATAAGCAAAGAAAACGTTAATGGCACAACAAGCAAGTTTTTTTTAAGTTTCATAAAAAATCTCTCCCTTTTCTGTTTCATTTTTGTGTTCTGTAAAGTAAACGGGTGAAAAACAAAAACGGATCACTTTTTCTTTAAAACTTTTTTAAAAAAGATGTTTTCACATAAATTTTTGCTGTTTTTTGCTAATTTGTTAGAGTGTCAAACCGCATGCAAAGTAAACTAGTTGCATTTTCTGGGAAACTTTTTTTTAGTAAAGAAAAAAGTAGAAAGCAGGAAAAGCACGTTTTCAAGGTTATTTAAATAGCTGTTTGTATTTAGGGAGCTTAATCCATATTCACCCTTGCTTAAGTGTTTTTTAAAAAAGCAAATACAATGAAATGAAACT
>JAPSKG010000119.1 GCA_031177795.1 Domibacillus sp. | reverse complement strand
CATATTCAAGCTGCCCATGAAACGTACATGGGCCTTGTTGAAACGGGTGTAGGCCTTATACCAGGAGGCGGGGGCAATAAGGAGCTTTACATTCGCCATTTAAACCAAACAGCGCCAGGCGTCAAACTGGATTTGCAAGCAGTTGCCACAAAAGTATTTGAAACCATTGCTAAAGCCAGCGTATCAACATCTGCAGCCGAAGCACGTGAAAACAACTTTTTGTATCGATCAGACGGCATTAGCATGAATGAAGACTATCTTTTATATGAAGCAAAACAAGCGGCGCTCCATTTGGCAGCTTCAGGATATAAAGCACCCATTCGGAAAAAAATTCCTGTTACAGGTGAAACAGGGTATGCCGCTTTGTTAACAGGAGCGCAGTTTATGCACAAATCCGGCTTTATTTCTGACCATGATTTAACGATCGCCAAAAAGCTGGCCTGGGTCATTGCTGGCGGGGGTGTTCCGTTTGGAACAGAAGTTGATGAACAATATTTACTGGAATTGGAGCGAGAAGCGTTTCTGGAGCTTGTATCGATGCCAAAAACACAGCAGCGCATGCAGCACATGCTTGTGAAAGGAAAACCACTTCGGAATTAAAGGAGAGAAGAATGATGAAAGAAGCGGTTATCGTGGCAGGAGCGCGCACACCGGTCGGAAAAGCCAAAAAAGGAACACTGCGCTACACGCGTCCGGATGATCTTGGCGCGCTTGTTGTAAAAGAAACAATAAAACGGGCCGGGCAATATGAGGGGAAAATAGATGACTTAATTATTGGATGTGCAATGCCTGAAGCAGAGCAAGGACTGAATATGGCACGTAATATCGGGGCGCTTGCAGGACTTCCGCATGATGTGCCGGCCATTACCATTAACCGCTATTGCGCATCCGGGCTTCAGTCGATTGCGTATGCGGCAGAACGCATTATGCTCGGGCAAGCTGAGACAATCATTGCTGGCGGAGCCGAATCCATGAGCTTAGTTCCCATGATGGGACATGTGGCGCGGCCAAATGTGAAAATAGCAGAAAACATGCCGGAATACTATATGTCAATGGGCCATACAGCTGAAGAGGTAGCTAAAAAATATGGCATAACAAGAAAAGAACAAGATGCGTTTGCTGTACAAAGCCATGAAAAAGCTAGCCGGGCTATCGAGAGTTTAAAGTTTGCCGATGAAATTGTGCCGGTAGAAGTTTTATTTAAGCACATTGGGAGTGACTACAAGCTTAAAGAAACTCAAGTGACATTTGCTGTAGATGAAGGGGTTCGATTTGACACGTCAATGGAAAGCCTCGCAAATCTGCGGCCGGCTTTTTCAGCCACAGGTTCAGTAACAGCGGGGAACGCCTCACAAACATCGGATGGTGCTGCAGCAGTTATGGTGATGGAATGGGAAAAAGCCAAATCACTTGGCTTAAAACCGCTGGCAAAGTTTCGCTCCTTTGCTGTTGGGGGAGTGCCGCCGGAAATTATGGGTGTGGGCCCTGTAGCTGCTGTTCCTAAAGCGCTTCAGCTCGCCGGGCTTGAGCTGTCTGATATTGATTTGTTTGAGCTGAATGAGGCCTTTGCTTCCCAGTCTATTCAAGTAATTCGTGAACTTGGGCTTGATGAAAGCCTCGTAAATGTAAATGGCGGTGCTATAGCACTTGGGCATCCACTTGGCTGCACAGGCACAAAGCTGACGCTGTCTTTACTGCATGAATTAAAACGACGCAAACAACAGTTTGGGATCGTCACCATGTGCATCGGGGGCGGAATGGGAGCCGCAGGTGTATTTGAAATGATCAGCTAAAGGGGGAAACCGGCATGGCTGCAAAAGGCGGTTCATTTTTAATTGAAAACACAGTATGTAATTCAGTTTTTACTCCGGAAGATTTTTCGGATGAACAAATAATGATTGCTAAAACAACGGAGGACTTTGTGGAAGGCAGTGTAATGCCGCAGCTTCCATATTTGGAGAAACATGATTTTGACCGATCGGTTAAACTTCTTCAAGAAGCAGGTGAGCTTGGCCTGCTGGCGGCAGATGTACCGGAAGAATATGGAGGGCTAAACCTCGATAAAATTAGTTCTGCGCTAATTACGGAAAAAATGTCAGCTGCGGGCGGGTTTTCCATTTCACACGGTGCTCATGTTGGAATTGGCTCTTTGCCTATTGTGCTGTTTGGAAATGAAAAACAAAAACAAACGTACTTGCCGGAGTTAGCAGCAGGAAGCCGGTTTGCAGCTTATGCTTTAACAGAGCCAGGATCGGGCTCAGATGCTCTTGGTGCCAAAACAACAGCCCGCTTAAACAAAGCAGGAACTCACTACTTGTTAAATGGGGAAAAGCAATGGATTACAAACTCTGCTTTTGCTGATGTATTTATTGTATACGCAAAAATAGACGGAGAAAAGTTTTCTGCGTTTATAGTGGAAAAAAACTTCCCGGGTGTTTCAACAGGCGGGGAAGAAGCAAAAATGGGTATTAAAAGTTCTTCTACCCGCACATTAATTTTATCGGAAGCCGAGGTACCTGTTGAAAATTTACTTGGTGAAGCCGGCAAAGGCCATGTAATCGCTTTTAACATTTTAAACATTGGGCGATACAAGCTTGGTGTAGGCACAGTAGGCAGCGCAAAACGGGCGCTCGATCTTTCCCTTCAATACGCGGCAGGGAGAAAACAATTTCAAACCCCTATTTCACAGTTTAATGTTATAAAAGAAAAATTTGCGACAATGGCCGCAAAAATTTATGCAGCAGAAAGCGCGGTTTACCGGACTGTAGGTTATTTTGAAGAAAAAATGAGCGCGTTGTCTGCCGAGGAACAAAAAGATGGAAAAACCATTGCTGCTTCTATTGCCGAGTATGCCATTGAATGTTCACTAAGCAAAATTTTCGGTTCGGAAACATTGGATTACGTGGTAGACGAAGGGGTTCAAATACATGGCGGCTATGGATTTATGGATGAATATGAAATTTCCCGAATGTACCGGGACTCACGGATTAACCGAATTTTTGAAGGGACAAATGAAATCAACCGGTTGCTTGTGCCAGCAACTTTTGTGAAAAAAGCGCTTAAAGGCGAACTTCCTTTGTTTGAAAAAGCGAAAGAATTACAAGGGAAAGTGCTCATGATGATGCCAGAAGAGCCGGACGGAACAGTGTTGTCCCAGGAAAAAATGCTGGTGGAAAACGCAAAAAGTATTGCCCTGCTGACAGCAGGACTGGCGTTGCAGGAATTTGGGGAAAAGTTAGAAGCCGAGCAGGAAATACTCGTAAACATTGCAGATTTGGTTAACCTGGTGTATGCGATGGAGTCGGCCGTGTTACGGACAGAAAAAGCGATTCAGCTTTTCGGTGAAGAAAAAAATAAGCAAAAAATCCTTTATACGCAAATTTTTTGCCAGGAAGCTTTTTATGAAATAGAGGCTCATGCAAAAGAAACACTGGCTGCGATCCAATCAGGGGACAGCCTTCGAATCATGATGTCTGCTTTTCGGAAGCTGGGCCGCCATACACCAATTAACGTCATTGCCAAAAAACGCCTGGCGGCCGAAAGCTTAAATAAAGCCGGGAAATTTATTGTTTAAAAGGAAAAAAGCTCCTTTCAAATCAAAAGGGGCTTTTTGCTTTTGTTAAAAAAAGAGAAAAAGGGTTTTAAGCGAATTTGTCGAAAAGAACTGCTTGAGGTGAAGAAAATGAAGTTTTACTGGTATCCAAAATGCGGAACATGCCGCAACGCTAAAAAGTGGCTGGATGAACATAATATCTCATATGAAGCTGTTCATATTGTGGAATCGCCGCCTTCCAAAGAAGCGTTAAAAAAAGCATATGAACAAAGTGGGCTGCCGCTGAAAAAATTTTTTAATACGAGTGGACAAAAATATCGTGAGCTTGGGTTAAAAGATAAAGTGGCTTCAGCAGGCGAAGAAGAACTGCTGGATCTTCTTGCTTCAGACGGTATGCTGATCAAGCGTCCTCTTGCTATTGGGGAAAACAAAGTGACGGTTGGCTTTAAAGAAAGCGATTATGCCCAAATTTGGCAGTGATTTTCTTGCTTTCTGCTTTAAGAATCAGTAAAGTGTAAAGTGTAATTATTCTAATCTGGAGGTACATAAACATGAATTTGCCTAAAGAGCTGCGTTATTCTGAAGAACATGAATGGGTAAAACAAGAAGATGGAAAAGTGCGCATTGGAATCACTGATTTTGCACAGTCTGAATTGGGTGATATCGTGTTTGTTGAGCTTCCGTCTGTTGGCGATGAAGTAAAAGCAGACGAACCATTTGGAAGTGTAGAATCTGTCAAAACGGTTTCAGAACTTTACGCGCCTGTGAGCGGAACGGTTGTTGAAGTAAATGAAGAGCTTGATGACAGCCCGGAATTTGTTAATGAATCTCCCTATGAAAAAGCATGGATGATTGTAGTTGAGCCGTCTGACGCCTCTCAAATTGATGAATTGATGACTGCTGAACAATATGAAGAAATGACAAAAGAAGACTAAAAAACGGGACCGGCTTATTGCCGGTCTTTTTGCTTTGCTTTTTTTTGAAAAACAAGTAACAATAAAGGTACTACGTGCAGCGGGGTGATGGTGGTAATGGTAGAAAAAACAATTATCGTCGAAGGAACTTCTGATCGGAAACGGGTAGCTGAAATTGTTAACGAGCCTGTGGAAATCATTTGTACAAACGGAACCATCGGAATTACGCGTATGGATGAATTGGTTGAAGAGCTGTTTGAGAGGGACGTTTATATTTTAGTGGACGCAGATCCATCAGGGGAAAAGCTGCGCCAGCAGTTTAAACGGGAACTCCCTAATGCCCGGCATTTGTATATTGATCGTAATTACAAAGAAGTGGCAACAACCCCGCACCGTCAACTGGCTTCTCTTTTAATGAGCGCTAACATTGATGTGCGTGGTGAATTTTTACAGAAAGAAGGCTTTTAAAACTAGATGGAAAACGAACAAGCATTTCAAGAATTAAGAGCCCAGCCAAAAGCGGCTCTTTATCTTTATACACCAATGTGCGGCACCTGCCAGGTGGCTGGAAAAATGCTGGATGTTGTGGAAGCCACGAATATAGGGCTTCCCATTAAACGGGTAAATTTAAATTATTATGAAACGATCGCCCGCGAATTTGAAATTGAAAGTGTCCCGTGTTTACTCCTTTTTAAAGACGGGAAATTAAAAAAGAAAATTTACGCTTTTCAGTCAGTTCCATATATATATGAAGAAATAAGGTCTGTGTAACCACCTTGTCGAAAGTTGTCGGATTTTTATAAAGCATTGTTGACATGTTTATAAATACGGTGGTAAAATCCTTTCATGTTCAAATAGCAAACTCTTATCAAGAGCGGCTGAGGGAATGTGCCCGATGAAGCCCGGCAACCGTCTTAGCAAAGAAAAGGTGCCAAATCACACGAAGCAGCAAGCTTTGAAAGATGAGAGAAAGGAAACTTAGACGCAAAGCCTTTCTGTCATTATGCGCAGAAAGGTTTTTTCTGCGGAAAGGAAGTGATTGGATGATTTTAATTGAACAAGCAAAAAAGATTTTTCAAACAAAAAACGGCCCGGTACTGGCTGTTGACGATATTAATTTGTCTGTGCAGGAAGGCGAGATCTTTGGCATGATCGGCTATAGCGGTGCCGGAAAAAGCACTTTAATTCGTATGCTGAATGGTCTTGAAACGCCAACAGAAGGATCAGTTTCTGTAGCGGGAAGAACTATATCCAGGATTAAAGGGGGAGAGCTGCGCAAAGCCCGCCAGGAAATCGGCATGATTTTTCAGCATTTTAATTTGCTTTGGTCACGTACAGTTCATGAAAACATTGCGTTTCCTCTTGAAATTGCAGGTGTTTCAAAAGCAGAGCGGGACAAGCGGGTCAATGAATTAATTGAACTTGTTGGCTTGAGCGGAAGAGGGGATTCTTATCCTTCGCAGTTATCAGGCGGACAAAAGCAGCGGGTCGGCATTGCCCGGGCACTTGCCAACAATCCGAAAGTTCTTTTGTGTGATGAAGCAACATCAGCTCTTGATCCACAAACGACTGATTCAATTTTGGAATTGCTAGTTGATATTAATGAACGCCTTGGGCTGACCATTGTCTTGATTACACATGAAATGCACGTTATACGCAAAATTTGTCATCGTGTGGCAGTAATGGAAGCAGGGAAAATTGTTGAGATAGGGCCGGTGCTAGATGTGTTCCGCCGGCCAGAGCAGCCTATTACAAAGCGGTTTGTGCAGCAAGTCACAGAACCAGAGGAATCAAAAGAGACGATTCAAAATTTGCTTGAAGCACATCCAGAGGGCAAAATTGTTAAGTTGACATTTGTTGGCATGTCAGCAGAACAGCCGGTTATTACGGAGCTGATTCGCCAGTTTAATGTTGGGGTAAACATTTTGCAGGGAAAAGTTTCGCAAACACAAAACGGAGCGTACGGTACTTTATTTGTCCACTTAACAGGAGATATTTCTGAAGTAGCAAAAGCAGTTGCGTTTCTTGATGCCCAGCAAGTGGATTCGGAGGTGATCACATATGATTGATCAATGGTTTCCGAATGTAGATTGGGAAAAAATGTGGGAAGCAACATATGAAACCCTTTATATGGCCGGCATTTCAGTTGTGGTTACATTTATTCTTGGTTTATTATTAGGCCTTTTGCTGTTTTTAACGTCAAAAGGGCAGCTTTGGGAAAACAAATTGGTTTACACAGTGATTGCGGTTATTGTAAATGTTTTTCGCTCCATTCCGTTTATTATTTTAATTGTTTTGCTTATTCCGTTTACGAAAGCAATTATGGGCACCATAATTGGAGAAAACGCAGCTTTGCCGGCATTAATTATTGGAGCAGCTCCTTTTTATGCCCGAATGGTTGAGATTGCTCTTCGGGAAATCGATAAAGGCGTTATTGAAGCAGCACGCGCAATGGGTGCATCAACCGGGACGATTATTTTAAAAGTTCTTGTTCC
>JAPSKG010000118.1 GCA_031177795.1 Domibacillus sp. | reverse complement strand
GCATTCTTGTAGATAAGGTATGAGAAGCGGTTGTAGTTTATGTTGTTTAGAAATGATGCCTCTGTCTTTCAAATACTGATACGCAGTTGCTATGGAATAATTCCAGGAACATACATCGCTTATCTCATTAAACTTATGCTGCATTGTTCCTAGTTGTCTTGTTTGCGTATTTTCCTTAAAAGCAGCTTCATGGAAGATTCCATTGATGCTTTTACTAAAACAATTGTTTCTTTATCCACAAAATGCTCCAGTATATTATGTGCTTCTTCTTGATGCCGGCACCAAAACACACGATCGCTGTCCATACCTTTGGCCAGGGCACCTTGTGCGATCGGTTTTGCTTCAGCACCCACTGCAACAAGCAAGTCAAAGCCCAATTCAGCGGCTCGTTCGCCAATTTTCCGATGAAATCCGGTACTGTATGCACCTAATTGTCCCATGTGGCCAAGAATTCCTACCAGTTTTTTTTCTCCGGCTATGCGCTTTGCTGTTTTTAATGCAGCTTCTGCAGAGGTAGGATTAGAGCTCCATGTGTCATCAATTACCTTGCAGCCATTCATTCCCTCTACTACTTCTAAATGACGTTCCAAATGGCGGAATGTACGCAAACGCTCTCCGGCCGCTTTCACTTCCATACCCATCGCGTAAACGGCAGCTATGGCTGCTGCTGCATTGAAAACGTCATGATCACTGTAGCCTGGCACTGAAAAAAGATAAGACTTGCCGGCAAACGTGAGCGTATAATTCATAGTCCCTTGCTCTGCACGTATTCTGCTGATCTGGAAATCGGCAGAAGGACGCGTACCTACTTTCCATACCTTCCCTTTGTAAGCAGAAAGATCAATAAGCGCAATTTGCTCATCGTCCGCGTTTAGCACCAGCGTTCCCTTGTTTCCGAGACCTTCTAGCATTTCTGCTTTTGCTGAACGATAGCCTTCAATTGTTTTGCAGCCATGCAAGTGGTCAATGCCGATGTTAGCGATTACGCCGATCCCGGGGCGAAAATACCGGCAGGAAGTTTTTAAATTTCCCGGATAAGCCACCCCCATCTCAAAAACAGCTGCCTCTGTGTTTTCTTCAATTCCTAAAAGATAGGAGAGGTTCAAGTTGATGCCGTTATTGCTTAAATACGTTCCTTGAATGCGATAATCTTTTGATAAAATTTGTTTCACCATTTCTTTAATAGTCGATTTGCCGCATGTTCCGGTTACGCCAATAACCGGCAAATCAAATTGTCCTCTGTACAAATCTATAAAAGCCCAGTACGCCTGTTCGATGTCATTTACTTTCACGATCGTAACGTGGGGAATATCGCTTGCCGGAAAATGAAGCTGATCAGTCAGGATGGCACAAGAGCGACAATTGCGCCAGGCTTCTTTATTGATCTCTGCCCGCTTACGGTTAATGAAAAGTGTATTAGATTTTAAATTAACCTGGTTTGTTGTTACATGCTTAATCATTGGATTAAAAAGCCCCTGTGTAATTTGCCCTTTAACAGGGACCAATAAATCTTTAAGAGGAAGAGGTTTCATTTCTATAAAAAACTCCTTTCGTCACCCTTCGCTGAATCAGCTTGCTGCCAGTGCCCTATTGATTGACCGGTGATTCTAGATAAATTATGAGACACGGCAAAAATTTATGTAGGATAAAAGCAATAATTTGCTTGCCAGGTTCAACAGCTTAAACAAGTAAATAAGGGGAATAAGCTGCTGGCTTGCCAAATAAAAAAAGCTGGAGCTTGAAATTAATTCAAGCTCCAGCCCTGTATTTAATTACTGATTTAACATGATCATAATGCATGATAATTTTTTTACCTGTTTATAGCCAGACTGTTTTTTCTTCCGATGGTGTGCGTGCCGGTGTTTTCATTTTCTGAATGGACTCTTGATTCGGATAACCAATAAAGATATTGCCGATAATTTTTTTGTTTTCGGGAGAACCAATAAACTTGTGCATTCTCTCGTCATGGACAAGGCCAACACCTCGTGTCCGCCAGACAAAGCCAAGGCCCAGCTCCTTGGCCGCCAGCCACATAGAATGAATTGCACAGCAAACAGCATACTCGTTATCTTTAGAAGCTTCTTCGTCTCCAGGAACGATATCGGAAGTAACAACAATATGGACCGGTGTGTTTGTCAGTACTTTTAAAGAGCTTTCAACAAGGTGCGGCTTTGTTGGAAAGCGCTCTTGCAAATAGTCAGCAGCTAATGTTTCGTAACGTACCTTTGCTTCACCCTTTATTACGTAAAAACTCCATGGCTCTCTCATTCGGTCGTTTGGCGCCCACACTGCCGCTTCAAGAAGCGCTTTGATTTTTTCATCTTCTACATCTTTTTCTATGTAATCACGGATTGCTCTCCGGCTTTTTAATTCTGCTATAATTGACATCTAAATTCCTCCTGTTTTCCTACTAAATTGGCTTTTAATTCTGTAATCCTCTCTTTCACCCTCCGGATAACAGCAAAACAAAATTGTTTTAAATTTTTCAAGAAGCCTTAACCTGCTTAAAACTATTATATAACAAGTTTGGCCCATTGACTTACGGCTCTTCTTGAAAATACCCTTCTACATGTATTTGAATGGAATTTCCTCAAAAAGTTTTAATTGCAGAGAAAACAAAAAACGCCAAACCTTTATAATAAAGGTTTGACGCTTTTTAGGGGGATGATATTACATCATGCCGCCCATACCGCCCATGCCGCCCATGTCTGGCATGCCGCCGCCGCCTTCTTCAGGCTTGTCTGCTACAACTGCTTCTGTTGTCAAGAACAGAGCTGCAACAGATGTTGCGTTTTGAAGAGCTGAACGCGTTACTTTTGTTGGGTCTACGATACCTGTATCGATCATGTTAACCCATTCGCCTGTTGCTGCGTTAAAGCCGATTCCAACTTCTTCGCGCTTCAAGCGGTCAATGATAACAGAACCTTCAAGACCTGCATTGTGTGCAATTTGGCGAACTGGCTCTTCAAGAGCACGCAAAACAATTTTCACGCCTGTTGCTACATCGCCTTCGCCTGCTACTTCAGCAACTTTATTGTATACATTCACAAGTGCTGTACCACCGCCGGATACGATGCCTTCTTCAACCGCTGCGCGTGTTGCGTTCAAAGCATCTTCAATGCGCAGTTTACGTTCTTTTAATTCCGTTTCTGTTGCTGCACCAACTTTAATTACAGCTACGCCGCCTGCAAGTTTCGCCAAGCGCTCTTGCAATTTTTCACGGTCAAATTCAGATGTTGTTTCTTCAAGCTGTGCACGGATTTGGCTAACACGGCCTCCGATATTTTGAGAATCGCCTGCACCTTCAACAATTGTTGTGTTTTCTTTTGTAACAACAACTTTCGCAGCGCGTCCAAGTTGTGTAATGTCTGTTGATTTCAAGTCAAGGCCAAGTTCTTCTGTAATCACTTCGCCGCCTGTTAACACAGCGATATCTTCAAGCATAGCTTTACGGCGGTCACCAAATCCAGGTGCTTTTACCGCTACTGCATTGAATGTGCCACGCAGTTTGTTTACAACAAGTGTAGCAAGTGCTTCGCCTTCTACATCTTCAGAGATCAATAGAAGCGGTTTGCTTTGCTGAACTACTTGCTCAAGCACTGGAAGAATTTCTTGAATGCTTGTAATCTTTTTGTCTGTAATCAAAATGTACGGGTTATCAAGTACCGCTTCCATTTTGTCAGAATCAGTAATCATGTACGGAGAAGCGTAACCGCGGTCAAACTGCATACCTTCTACAACATCAAGTTCTGTTGTAAAGCCTTTTGACTCTTCGATTGTGATAACGCCGTCGTTTCCAACACGCTCCATTGCTTCTGCAATTAGTTGGCCAACTTCTTCATCTGCAGAAGAAATTGCTGCAACTTGAGCAATTGACTCTTTGCTTTCAATTGGTTTTGAAATTTCTTTTAGTGCTGTTACAGCTGCTGCAACTGCTTTATCCATTCCTTTACGGATGCCGACAGGGTTAGCGCCTGCTGTTACGTTTTTAAGACCTTCACGGATCATCGCTTGAGCCAAAACAGTTGCTGTTGTTGTACCGTCTCCGGCAACATCATTTGTTTTGCTTGCTACTTCTGCAACAAGCTTTGCGCCCATGTTTTCAAATGCATCTTCAAGTTCAATTTCTTTTGCAATTGTTACACCGTCATTTGTGATAAGCGGAGAACCAAACTTTTTCTCCAACACAACATTGCGCCCTTTTGGTCCAAGTGTTACCTTTACTGCATCGGCAAGCTTGTCTACACCAGCAAGCATTGCACGGCGTGCGTCTTCACTGAATTTAATGTCTTTAGCCATTTTTAAAGTGCCTCCTCAAAATTTTTATATTTATAAAGCTCGTTTATCGTTTTCGTAATTAGCTAATAATAGCTAAAATGTCACTTTCGCGGAGCAATAAGTAATCTGTACCTTCGTACTTTACTTCTGATCCTGCGTATTTTGAGAAGATGATGCGGTCGCCTACAGCAACTTCAAGTGCTACGCGCTCGCCGCTGTCTAGAACACGTCCTGTTCCAACTGCCACAACTTTGCCTTCCTGCGGTTTTTCTTTTGCAGAATCAGGAAGTACAATTCCGCTGGCTGTTTTTTCTTCAGATTCTACTAGTTCAATTACTACGCGGTCACCTAGTGGTTTTAACAAGTGAAACCCTCCTCAAAAATGGTTAAATATGTTTTATTAGCACTCTTCTCTAATGAGTGCTAACACAAGTATTATAATAAATGAAACCGCCTTAAATTTGCAAGCAGAAAGCTAAAAATTTTTCAGGACAGCTTATTTGAAGCGTCATCTATTTATTAGTACAATAAACTTAATTTGATTTGGTAAAAGGAGCTTTTTCGTGAAAAAAGACTACGGGTTTATTTTGATTACCTATATCCTTATGCAGTTGTCTGGAATCGTTGGCGGTCCCCTGCTGTATCAGGCCGGCTTACTTACTGGGGCAGAACCAGCTCAAATCAAATCGCTTGTCCCAGGTTATTGGACAATTATTAGTTTTGCGCTGGCTACATTGATTGTTTTATTGATTTTGCGGAAATCAACTTACAAAAATTCAATTGAGCAACAGACGCCTGTTTCGATCCGTTCTGCCACTACCTGGTCTTTTCTCGGTGTGTTTATGGCGTTTTTTGCTCAATATGCTGCAATTGTTGTAGAAACGATGCTGGGCATTAAACAAGGATCAGAAAACACGCAGAATATTATAGAGCTTGTCCAGGGCGTTCCTCTTGTTATTTTATCTGTTGCTATTTTCGGTCCTATTTTAGAAGAAATTGTGTTTCGGAAAATTATTTTTGGTTCTCTTTATAACCGCATGCCTTTTTTCTTTGCTGCGCTTATTAGCTCGCTTATTTTTTCGATTGCACATACAGAACTCGAGCACACGATATTATATGCAGCAATGGGTTTTACATTCGCTTTTCTTTACGTTAAAACAAAAAGAATCATTGTGCCAATCATTGCGCATGTTTCAATGAACACATTTGTAGTGCTTATGCAGTATGTTTTTGCTGACAAAATTCAAGAAATGATAAAAAAAGCAGAAGAAATGGAACAAATGCAAACGATTCTTCTGAACTTTTTGTAGGGAGGTTCACAGTGGGACAAACTTTGCTTTCAAGAGGTATTTTCTTTAGCATACTTGGTGTTTTTTTTGTTTTTCTTGCTATTGAAGATGTAAACACAAACCAATTCGGTTTTTTCACTTATTTACTTATTTTGCTTGCAACGATGGATATTGGAACTGGGATTCGGCTGATGTTTACCCATTTCAAATTGAAAAACAGCCAAAAACATTAAGATGAATAAACGGCAGTGCCAGGTTGAGTAATTTACTCATAAAAAAATCCGTCCCTATTGTTGGACGGATTTTTCTTGTTCTAATGCAGCATGTGCCTCTGCCTGCTGCGCTTTTTTATAGCCAATTTTCGAAATAAAAATGCTAACTTCATATAAAATAAACAACGGAACACTAACCATCATATGTGAAATAATGTCAGGAGGTGTAATAAGCGCTGCCACTACCAGCAAAACAAAATAAGCATAGCGGCGGATTTCCCCTAAAAATACTGGGGTCACGATTCCAAGCCTTGTTATAAATAAAGTGATCACCGGTAGTTGAAACAAAAAGCCAAATGGAATGGTTGTTTGAAACAAAAATTGAAAATATTCATTGATTCCAATCACTTGTTCAATGTTTAAATCCCCCGACAGTTTCATCATAAAATGAATAATATACGGAAATAAAATAAAATAAGAAAAAGCCAGCCCGCTTAAAAAAAGCAGGACAGAAACGGGAATGTAGCTTAATGTCACTCTCCGTTCTTTTTCATGCAAGCCCGGACTGATAAATGCCCAAAGCTGATATAAAATAACCGGAGACGTTAAAATAAGGCCGATAACAAACGCCATTTGAAAATAAACTTTCAGCGGATCTGTAACCCGGAACGCATTCATTGTCAGCGCTGCTGCTTCATCTGCATGCTGCAAATAATGAATAAGGGGCTTGGCCAAAAAAAGCCCTCCTGCTAGTGCAATAAAAAAGAAAACGACAACGATCATCAGCCGTTTTCGAAGTTCTTCTAAATGTTCATATATAGTCATATTTTGTTGACTCATTTGCCAATCATCCTAACATTACTTGGACTCTTTTTTGTCCTCTTTCCCCTCGTCATCATCGTCCGCTAACCCTTTGGTTGAGTTTTTAAATTCCCGCAATGTATCACCGGCTGCTCGTCCGAGTTCCGGAAGTTTCTTTGGTCCAAAGATAAGCAATGCCGCTGCGCCAATTACTACCATGCTGCCAACACCTATCATGGGCACACACCTCCCTTTTCCTTATGATAACTGATTTAAGCTGTTAATTCCATGATCATTTTAAACTGAATCATCCGGGTAGTTTTTTAGGAAATAAACGAGTGACTGAAGTTCAATTGCCAAATCAATGTGATGAACCCGAATATCCGGCGGCACATTTAAACGAGCCGGCGTAAAATTTAAAATCCCTTTTATGTTAGCTTCCACTAACCGGT
>JAPSKG010000117.1 GCA_031177795.1 Domibacillus sp. | reverse complement strand
CATTGGCATTAATGCAGATAGCTATTAGTAAAGCAGAGCAAAAAGGAAAGTGAGGGAGGAATATGGCGCCAGGAGCCGGCATAACAGAATACCTTGGTTTGCACACATAAATTCAATTCATTTGGCCAAGAAAGCTATCGATCGGGAATCCGGAAAAAAATTATCAGTGCGCCCTCTTTTTTGTATAATTATTCGATAAACTGAAGAAGAAACGATGCTTCAGTTTGTCCGCGGTTTGCGCAGTATGCTGCATGAATTTACAAAAATTGAAAAATGGCAGAACCGGGCTTGTTGAGTGATTTAAATAAATAAAAGAAGCTGCTTAATAATTGAAATGTTCTCCACTAGTATTTACTGTGAAAAGAAACAAAGCGAGTAACCGTTTTGTTTCTTTTTTATTTGGCTTTTTTTGTTTGCTGAATAACAGAAAACAAGCTATTCAAGCGATAAATGAACGGTTTTCGAGTGGGCACAATCTTTTTTATCGCTAATAGCAGTTTGATTAATCGATTGCCAAAAAAGCCTGGCGTGATTATAATAAAAAGAATCGAACGTGTGTTTTAATTGAGCGGAGGAAAAGAAATGCAGGCGATAATTGCAGAAAAAGCATCACAAGCCCAGGCATTGGCAGCGCCATTTCGCCATGTGAAAAAAACATCACATATTGAAATTGCGCCATGTGAAATGTTCCGGGATGGTGCTTTTCTTACATGGTGCAGCGGTCATTTATTTGAAATTGTACCGCCTCACGAAATGGACCCAAAGCTAAAAAAATGGCAGTTGGAAACATTGCCGATGATTCCGGAAACGTTTAAATATAAATTAATTCCATCGAAAGCAAGCCGGTTTAAAGCGGTGAAAGAAGTATTAAAAAATCCGGCAGTAACAGAAATTATCGCAGCCGGCGACCCGGCACGTGAAGGAGAACTGATTGTACAGCTTGTTGTCCGGATGTCGGGTGTAAACAAGCCAATGAAACGATTATGGGTAAGCAGTTTAACACCAAAAGCAGTTGAGCAGGCTTTTTCAAATTTGCTTCACATTGAACAAACAATGCCTCTTTACCACGAAGCAATGGCACGAAGTTACGCGGATTGGCTGATTGGCATGAATGCAAGCCGTGCATATACGCTTTTAATTCAGTCAAAAACAAAAGGAGCCGGAAGGGATGTTTATTCGGTCGGGCGTGTGCAGACCCCGACGCTTGCTCTTGTAGTAAAACGGGAAAAAGACATTTTGGAGTTTGTGTCGAAGCCTTTTTTTGAAGTAATGGCAATTTTTCAAGTAAACGAAATGGTTTATGAAGGAATTTATACAAAAGAAAAAAATGAAACCCGCTTTGACCAAAGAAAAGATGCGGAAGCAATCCGGGATGTTTGCCTGGGGGAAAAAGCAATTGTTGAAAAAGTCGAAACAGAAAAGAAAAGTGTGCCGCCGCCAGCACTGCACAGCTTATCGACGCTGCAGGCCCTTGCAAATAAACGGTTTAAATTTTCACCGAAAAAAACGCTGGAAATTACGCAGGCTTTGTATGAAAAATCATTTGTGACTTATCCCCGTACCGACAGCAGCCATGTTTCTTCAGAAGAAGCAGCAGCTTTTCCAGATATTTTAAAAAAGCTGGCCTCGCTGCCGCCCTATGAAAAACTTGCTGCCGAAACAACGCGCTCTGTTTTGCTGGATAAGCGATACGTGGATGAAAAAAAAGTAAGCGATCATTACGCAATTATTCCAACTGAGAAAGTTCCGTCATTTCATGCATTGAGCAGTGATGAACAAAAAATTTATGACATCATTGCCCGTTCGCTTATTGCTGCGCATTATGATCCGGCGGTTTTTGCTCATTCAAGCATTCAAACCAATGTAAAAGACCATAAATTTTTAACCAGCGGAAAACTGCTTTTAAAGCCCGGCTGGCGGCCAGTTTTATTTGAAACGGAAAAAGAAGATGTGCTGCTGCCTGATGTGAAAAAAGGACAGCAAGGTGTAGCGGAAGATGTAAAAGTAACAGAAGGAAAAACATCTCCGCCAAAGCGTTATACAGAAGGCGAACTGATTACAGCCATGAAAAATGCCGGAAATTCAATAGAAGATAAAGAGCTGGGCCAAATACTCAAATCTGTATCAGGACTTGGAGAAGAAAGCACCCGTTCCAATATTATTGAGCGGCTCAAGCAACTTGATTACATGAAAATTGAACAACACCGGGTAGTGCCGACAGTTAAAGCATTTACTTTAATGGAAGCTGTAGAAAAAACGCTGCTTGCTTCCCCGGAATTAACTGGCCGGTGGGAACAGCGTTTAAAGGAAATTGGCCAGGGCGCGGCACCGGCAAATGTTTTTATTGAGCAAACAAAACGGCTGGCAGGAAAAATCGTGCAAGATGCCGTACAGCACTCGGCTGACTGGAATTTTGCTGCTCCGGTTAAATCAGCTGCTCCAGCAGCCAATCAACCGCTGGGCACGTGCCCAAAATGCGGCAGCAGCGTAATCGACAAAAAAAAGTTTTACGGTTGCGCAGCTTATCAAACCGCAAAATGTGATTTTACGCTGGCCAAAAAAATGCTTGGAAAAACTATTAGTGCTGCTAATGTGAAAAAGCTGCTGGCGAAGGGGACAACCAATGTTATAAAAGGGTTTAAAGGAAAAAAGCCATTTGATGCCTGCATTGTTTGGAAAAACAGGGAAGAAGGATCTGTACAATTTGACTTTAAAAAGCCATAAGAAAGAAAAAGCGGTTCTGCTGTTCCAGGAGGACCGCTTTTTTCATAATGAGCCGGCTATTTTTGATTTTTGGTGTTTTTTCTAAAGAGCCTGCTTTGAAACATGCCGTTTTTGTATGAGGTTTGATAAGATAAAGAAAAAAGTTCTGGGGGCAGGAATGAAAACATTGATAAATGTAATAGTAAATCAAAAAGCAGCAGCCAAGCTTCGAAAAGGGTATCCGCTTATTGAAAAGGATTTTGTGCAAAACAACAAAGTTTTAACAGAAGAAGGAGCCATTCTCCGTGTTTTAGACAACAAAAAAACGTATATTGGAACGGGTTATTACGGTTTACAAAACAAAGGGATCGGCTGGATTGTCACCAACAACCCGGAGGAAGCCATTGATGCTGCATTTTTTACGAAAAAAATAAAAAACGCTTTGGCTCATCGAAAAGCCTTAATGGAAGATTTGAATACAACAGCATTTCGGGTGTTTAACGGTGAAGGCGATGGCATTGGCGGACTGGTTATTGACTATTATGATGGGTTTTATGTAGTTCACTGGTACAGTGAGGGTATTTATTCATTCCGTTCAGAGATATTAAAAGCAATGAAAAAAACACTTGATTATAAAGGCATTTATGAGAAAAAGCGTTTTAACCAAAAAGGCCAGTATATAGAAGGCGATGATTTTGTAGACGGAGAACGCGGAGAGTTTCCTATTTTTATTAAAGAAAATGGCGTTCAATTTGCAGTGGATTTAAATGATGGCGCAATGACAGGAATTTTCCTTGACCAGCGGGAAGTAAGAAAAGCGATCCGGGAGCGTTATTCTCATCAAGCGGACATGCTTAATATGTTTTCTTACACAGGAGCTTTTTCGGTTTGCGCAGCGCTTGGGGGAGCCAAAAAAACAACCAGTGTAGATGTGGCCAACCGAAGCAAGCCAAAAACAATTCAGCAATTTGAAGCAAATAGCCTGGATGCATCCAGCCAGGAAATTGTTGTGGACGATGTTTTTCAGTATTTTAAGTATGCAGCAAGAAAAAAACGGACATTTGATTTGGTTGTTGTCGACCCGCCGAGCTTTGCAAAAACAAAAAAACGTACGTTTAGTGTAGCTAAAGATTACACAGAATTACTTAAAGAAACAATTGATTTAACAAACAATAACGGAGTCATAGTAGCGTCAACAAACAGCAGTTCTGTTGAAATAAAAAAGTTTAAAAGCTTTATTGACACAGCTTGTAAAGAAAAACAAGTTAAGTACACAATTCTTGAACAGCATACACTGCCGGAAGATTTCCGGACAATTGCAGAATTTCCAGAAGGCAATTATTTAAAAGTGTTTTTTGTTAAAATTAAAAAATAAGAAAAGCCTGTTTCCACACTGGAAACAGGCTTTTTTGAAAACGTAAAACAAGCAAAGCAAATCACCAAAAGATATTTGTTCTGCTGGAATAATAATAAATGGAAAAGCATACTTGTGCTTCTTATGAATATTTTAATTGAAATTGGCTTTACTTCAATGTCCTGACATAAGATAAATGTGAGGGATAAGAGCAAAGGAGAGAACAAAATGAACGATCAGCCAATTATTTTTGCTCATCGGGGAGCAAGCGGAACGCATCCGGAAAATACAATGGCAGCGTTTAAGGCGGCATTAGAACTTGGAGCGGGCGGTATTGAGCTTGATGTGCAGATGACAAAAGATGGCGAACTGGTTATTATCCATGATGAAACTGTAAACCGAACAACAAATGGGCAGGGTGCAATTGAAGAAATGACAGCAAAACAAGTAAAATCACTTGATGCTGGAAGCTGGTTTCATGAAAAATTTTCCGGTGAAAAAGTTCCGACGCTGGATCAATTTTTCACATGGGCTTCGAAAAACAAGCTGCAAATTAACATTGAGTTAAAAACCAACAAAGTTCCGTATCATGGCATCGAGCAGCTTTTACTTGAAATTATTGAAAAACATAGAATGAAAGGGCGGGTGATTGTTTCGTCATTTAATATAAACAGCCTTAAGCACATCATCGAACTCGACCCGTATATAGCCGTGGCAGGGCTTGTCTGGAAAACACCGCAGGACGCTGTAACAATAGCAAAACAACTTGGGCTGACTGCATTGCATACACAAGTGCCATTTGCATTGAGTGAATACGGACAGGAAGCAGTAAACAGCGGCATGTTGCTTCGCCTCTACACAATTAACGAGGTAGAAGAATGGGAAAAAGTTAAAAAATGCGGCATTCCTGTTGAAGGAATTATAACAGACTACCCGGAGCGGTTTTGTTAACGTTTAGCACGGACAATTGTCGTTAGTTTAATTCCGCAGCCACAAATGATACTGTGTTTTAATTTTTTCAGCGGCATCTGGCAGCCCGGGCAAATTACTTTTTTCTTCACGTTTTTCAGCTCCTTTTTCTCCTTGAATAAAGCGATATTTTCACATATTTACGTTTGTTTTCATGAAAACAAGAGGTATCCAGCAGCCGGGCTGGATACCTCTTGTTCATGATCAGACTTGTTCTGCTATCGAAAGCCCAAGGCCTTCTGCGATGCGTGTTCCATACTCTGGGTCTGCTTTGTAAAAGTGGCTGATTTGACGAAGTTTAATGTCTTCTCGTTCAACCGGCTTCATTGCTCCTACAATTGTGTTAACAAGGCGCGTGCGCTCGTCTTCTGAAAGCAAACGGTAAAGATCGCCCGCTTGTGTGTAATGATCGTCATGGCTGTAAGCATGATTGCCAGCTTGTCCATTAATGTCAAATGGTGTTGCTTTTGCTTCTGGTGTTTCCGTTGGGCCTCCAAAGCTATTTGGCTCGTAGTAAATAGATTTGCCTCCATTGCCGTCAAAGCGCATTTGGCCATCTCGTTGATGGTTATGGACCGGACATTTTGGCGCGTTAATTGGGAGGGCATTGTGGTTGGCTCCAACACGGTAACGGTGAGCATCAGAATAAGCAAACAAACGGCCTTGAAGCATTTTGTCCGGTGATGGCTCAATTCCTGGAACAAGAGTGCCAGGTGAAAAAGTGGCTTGTTCTACTTCAGCAAAGTAATTTTCAGGATTGCGGTTAAGCACCATTTTCCCAACTTCAATTAACGGGTAATCTTTTTGCGACCAAACTTTTGTTACATCAAATGGATCCCATTTGTATGTGTCTGCATCTTTAAACGGCATAATTTGTACATAAAGCGTCCAGGAAGGGTGATCGCCGTTTTCAATAGCATTAAACAAATCTTCCGTATGGTAATCAGGGTTTTCGCCTGCTAGTTTTGCTGCCAGATCAACATCAAGGTTTTTCACACCCTGATCTGTTTTAAAGTGATATTTCACCCAGACAGCTTCACCTTGCTGATTAACCCATTTAAACGTATGGCTGCCGAATCCATGCATATGGCGCAGAGTCGCTGGAATGCCGCGGTCAGACATTAAAATAGTTATTTGATGAAGTGATTCAGGTGACAATGACCAGAAATCCCAAACCGCTGTTGGGTTTTTTAAGTGAGTTTGAGGGTCGCGCTTTTGTGTATGGATAAAGTCAGGAAACTTAATCGCATCACGAATAAAAAACACCGGTGTATTGTTTCCAACCAGGTCGTAGTTGCCTTCTTCAGTGTAAAACTTTACTGCAAAACCGCGAGGGTCACGTACTGTATCTGCAGAGCCTAATTCGCCTGCTACTGTTGAAAAACGAATGAACATTGGTGTACGCTTGCCGGCTGAAGATAAAAAGTCAGCTTTTGTGTATTTTGCAATTTCATCATTTGTTACTTCGAAATAGCCATGGGCCCCGGCGCCTTTTGCATGAACAACACGCTCAGGAACACGCTCACGGTTAAAATGTGCCAGCTTTTCAAGTAAATGAACATCTTGAATCAAAGTAGGACCGCGCTGTCCGGCTGTTTGTGAATGCTGATTGTCGCCAACTGGAGCTCCCCAGCTTGTTGTTAAACGGTTGTTTTTCTCGATCAAGTAAATCACCTCGTAAAATAGTTTGTAAGTTGATAACGTAATGATAACACTTCTCATACGAAAGTCAATATCTTTTTATAATAATTATAAATAAAAAGATATTATAATATAACAGCTGTACTAATGTATTTTTCTTCTTTTATTTTATTCTGCTTTTTTTAAAATAAGAAAGGGCAGTGGGTGAAAAAGAAAATAAAAAAGCTTTGTCTGGTAGACAAAGCTTTTTTATAAAAGAAAACTAATTATTGAACCGCCGGCTGCCCCGGTTAAAACAACAACCCACGGTGGCAGCTTCCAGTAAGCCAGCATGCTGAACAAAACAGCTGCAAAAGCAAAATCTTTTGCACTTTCAATGGAACTGGTCGAGATGGGCATGTAAAATGCGGCAATTAAA
>JAPSKG010000116.1 GCA_031177795.1 Domibacillus sp. | reverse complement strand
AGGAAGAGGACTAATAAAAACAGCAGCAAACGGCTACAAACAGTGCAAAGTATGTAACTTTAATTTTTCTATCAAGATAAGTATAGACGTTCCATTTACCCATTGTTCTTCAATATTACGTGATGATTAAATCAAAAGCAGTGGTGTGCCTGAAGAAGTTTAATTGACAAAATAATTAAAAAATGTTGAAAGTGCTTTCAAGCTGTGTTAAATTAGGTACGTAAACGATTACGTTAAAGAAGAAAGAAGAGAATTTATGGTGTACACTATTAAAGACGTTGCAAAATTAGCACATGTTTCCACTGCAACCGTTTCTCGAATTTTAAATAACCAGCCGGGATATTCTGAGAAAACCAAAGCGAAGGTACTGCAGGTAATAGAGGAGCTTGGTTACGAGCCCAATGCAATAGCCAGAGGGCTCGTTAAAAAACGGACGCATACAATAGGCGTTTTATTCCCGAGCGTATCCAGTTTATTCAGCGGGAAATTGCTGAGCGGAATAGAAAGTGTGGCTCATGCCAAGGAATCCAGTGTCATTGTTTGCCATACGCAGGAATCAGGCTCTAAAACTATGAAATACTTACATTTGCTGAATGAAAAACGAATCGACGGGCTTATTTTCACAAGTGAAGTGTTAAAAGATGAGTACTACGATTATATTCAAAAAATGGGTGTACCGTTAGTGCTGCTGGCCACAGAATCACCTGAATTTCAAGTTCCTTATGTGAAAGTGAGTGACTATCAGGCTTCTTATTCAGCGGCTCGATATTTGATTGAAAAAGGGCATACGAAAATAGGCATGATCAGCGGCGGCGATGATATGATTGCAGGAACACCTAGAATTGAAGGCTTTAAACAAGCGCTTAAAGACCATGCTTTATTACCAATAAATGAAGAAAATATTTTTCGGGGTAAAGATTTCGGATACAAAGAGGGAAAGAAGAATTTTCCGTTTCTGTTAAAACAATTTTCTAATATGACTGCTTTGTTTTGTGCCAGTGACCACTTAGCTATGGGAGCAATGTCTGCTGCTGTAGAAATAGGAATAAAAATTCCTGAAGACCTTTCGATCATAGGCTATGATAATTTGCCAATTGCGGAGATGGCCAATCCGCCATTAACGACTGTTGAGCAGCCACTTGAAGAAATGGGGAAAAAAGCAGCTGCCGGGCTTTTTCGCATGCTAGAGAGTGGAGATGAGATGAGAGCCGAAATCATGCCTCATCAAATTATTGAAAGAAAGACGGTTCAACACCTTTAAATAATCAATTGAAAAGCTTGTTACTTCAGAAAGCTTTGCCCCCCTTTTTATCTTTCTACAGAAGTAAGCTTTTTTACATTTTTACGTAAACGTTTACGTTGAGTGATTTCAATTAAGAGAGATCCCCCTTTTATTTGCTCACTTACGTAAACGTTTACGTAGAAATATACTTCGGTTTTTAGACTGGGGAATTTCTTCGCACGCTTACGTAAACGTTTACGTAAGCTTAAAACCATCATGAAAATAGGAGATGAAGATGATGTTGAACAAATTATCTGTATTTGGAACAACGGTTGTGTTAAGTGCAGCGATCTTAACGGGATGCGGCAGCAATGGGGGAAGCAATGATGGTCAGGTAGAACTAGACTTTTTCACTAATAAAAGCGAAAGTATTGCTACTTATAAAGGGTTAATTGCCGATTTCGAAAAGCAAAATCCAGATATTAAAATTAAATTTGATGCACCGCCGGAAGCTGAAACCGTGTTGAAAACGCGTTTAACAAAAAATGATTTACCCGATGTGATGGGCATTGGCGGAAATGCTACTTACGGGGAACTAGCACGTGCAGGCGTTTTGCATGACTTTTCAGAAGAAGAAGTAACCAACAGCATTCAGCCGGCTTATATTGATATGATCAATCGCCTTGTGGGACCGGATGAGAAAGGCGTTCACGGCCTTCCTTACGCCACAAATGCAAACGCTGTTATTTATAATAAAACAAAACTTGAAGAACTTGGTTTAACTGTTCCAACTACCTGGGATGAGTTTATCCTTGCCTTAGAAAAAGCAAAAGCAGCCGGTGAAACGCCGATTTACTTTACGTTAAAAGATGCCTGGACAGGCATGATTCCATGGAATTCTTTAGGCGGAAATTTAGTAGACGATGAATTTGCAGCACAAAAAAATGAAGGAAAAGCAAGTTTTGCAGAAAGTTACGATGTACCGGCTGACAAAATGCTGGAGCTTTTAAAGTATGGCCACAAAGATAACTTCGGCGTTGGTTATGGTGATGGCAATAACGCGTTTGCCAAGGGTGAGTCTGTTTTTTATCTTCAAGGCAACTGGGCCATTCCTGAAATCCTAAAAGCAAATCCTGACATGGAACTTGGCGTGTTTGCCATGCCTGTGACAAATGACCCTGCTCAAAACCGGCTTGTCTCCGGTGTAGACGTACTTCTTACGATGAACGAAGAAACAGAGCATAAAGAAGAAGCAATGAAATTTATTGAATTTATGATGAAGAAGGAAACAGCCGCTCGCTACATTGAAGAACAAAAAGCATTTTCCGCTATCCAAGATGTCTTCCAGGAAGACCCGGTATTTGAAGGAATCAAAGCAAATTTTGAAAGCGGATCGCTTGCAAGCTTTCCTGATCACTACTATCCAGCTGGAATGGGAGCAGACGGTATCCTGCAGGAATTTTTAATGAAGAAAGACAAGGAAGCGTTTTTAACAAAAATGGATAAGGAGTGGGAAAAGGTAAATGACCGATAAAGCTATGAAAGCGAAGGTGCGTACAGCGCGCCTTCCTCTTCAAAATAAACGTGCCTCTCTGTCAAAAGAAAGCAATGTATTTTTGTTCATGGCCGTTCCGGGTTTTATTTTATTCTTTATCTTCCATACATACCCTGCCCTGCAAGGGATTTTCTATTCTTTTACCGATTGGAAAGGGTACGGTGACTGGAGTTTCGTCGGCATCAAAAATTATCTAAATGTGTTTAAAGATGCCCGTGCTTTGGATGCGTATATATTTACTTTTCAATTTGCGGTACTGTCAACCATTATTGTCAACATCATCAGCATGTTAATTGCACTTGGATTAAATGCCAAAATCAAGTTTCAAAAAACACTTCGCGCAATCTTTTTCCTGCCCTTTATTTTAAGCATCTTGATTGTCGGTTTTATTTTCAACTTTATTTTTTCGCACCTTTTGCCGACACTGGGGCAAAATCTGGGTATTGAGCTTTTGTCGAAAAATATACTGGGTGACCCTGATCTTGCCTGGATAGGCATTGTCGTTGTAGCCGTCTGGCAAGCTGTAGCTTTTAATACTATTTTGTACTTGGCAGGTTTGGTCACGATTACAGAAGACTTGTATGAAGCTGCGAGTATTGATGGCGCCGGCCGCTGGACACAGTTTTGGAAAATCACCTTCCCGTTGATTGCACCGTTTTTTACGATCAATATGGTATTAGCAATGAAAGGGTTTTTAATGGTTTTTGATCAAATCGTAGCTTTAACAGGCGGCGGGCCAGGGACTTCAACTGAATCAATTTCCCTTTTGATCTATCGCGGCGGGTTTGAGGGCGGCCAATTCGCTTATCAATCTGCTAATGCTGTCATTTACTTTGTGGTTATTGTGATCATTTCTATTATTCAGCTTAAAGTTTTAGAAAGAAGAGAGGCGGGGAACTAATGATTGGAAAAAAAACAAACTGGCCGGTTACAGTTCTTCTTATGCTGGCTTCCCTTTGCGTTTTGCTTCCTTTTTATTTAACGATTACTATTGCGCTGAAAACTCCCCAGGAGATGGCAGGAAATTTATTAGCACTTCCACAAACCTGGGAGTTTGAAAACTTCAGTAGAGCGATCGAGATGACAAACTTTTTCAATGCCTTTGGAAATAGTGCATTTGTGACTATTTTTGTTGTTGTTTTCACTGTGCTGACAAATTCCATGGTCGCTTATGCCATTGCCCGCAATATGCATAAAAAGTTTTACAAATTTCTTTTCTATTATTTTGTCAGCGCTATGTTTATTCCGTTTCCTATCATTATGCTGCCGATTGTTAACCAAACATCCGCCTGGGGGATGGACAATTTAGCCGGGCTTATTGTTTTATACGTTGTGTACAATTTGTCATTTAATATGTTTATTTACATCGGCTATATTCGTTCCATTCCAAAAGAATTAGAAGAAGCAGCTATTATGGATGGCGCCTCTACATGGGGAGTTTTTTGGAAAGTGATTTTTCCGCTGTTAGCTCCAATGAATGCGACTGTTGCCATTTTAACTTGTTTGGGTGCCTGGAATGACTTTTTGTTGCCTCTGGTTATTGTCAGTGACCGTGACCTGGCTACACTGCCAGTTGTTCAGTATGTTTTCCAGTCGCAGTTTAGCACAGACTACAACTTGGCATTTGCTTCTTATTTAATGGCCCTTGCGCCAATGATTATTGTTTATGTGCTTGCACAAAAATGGATTATTAGCGGTGTAATGAGGGGTTCAATCAAGTAAACAGTTTTCAGCAGCCGTGATGAAAAAATGAAAGTACGATAACACTTTGTCCTTATGAGGCAAGAGTGTATAAAGAAAAAACCAAAAAGTAATGAGCCCTGTCTAGTCTGAAAAAGACGCTTCCAGGGTTGAATTTTATTATAAGAACAGTGGAGGGAATAGAATTGAAAAAAGTAACAGTATGGAACGAAAACCGGCATGAAAAGAAAAATCCAGCAGTCCGCGAAATTTACCCGGACGGGATTCACGGCACTATTGCACAATTTTTAACAGAAGCAGGGTTTGACGCAAAAACAGCGGTTTTAGACGAGCCCGAGCATGGATTAACAGATGAGGTGCTGAATCATACAGATGTGCTTCTTTGGTGGGGCCATCTTGCACATGGGGAAGTAAGCGATGAAATTGTAGCGAAAGTACAGCAGCGCGTTTTAGATGGCATGGGGCTGATTGTCCTTCATTCCGCTCATTTCTCCAAGATTTTCAAGACACTGATGGGGACAAGCTGTGATTTAAAGTGGCGTGAAGCGGATGAAAAAGAACGTTTGTGGGTTGTGGCGCCAAGTCATCCGATTACGGAAGGCATCGGAGAATACATTGAACTGCAAAAAGAAGAAATGTATGGCGAGCATTTTGATATTCCGGCGCCGGAGGAACTTATTTTCACGAGCTGGTTTGAAGGCGGAGAAGTCTTCCGGAGCGGCTGCACGTATACACGTGGAAACGGCAAGATCTTTTACTTCAGACCGGGACATGAAACGTACCCTACCTACCATAATAAAGATATTCAGCGTGTCATTATAAATGCAGTGAACTGGGCTGAGCCTGTCCAGCGCAGCCGTCCAGTTTACGGAAATGCACAGCCGTTAGAGAAAATCTTAGAAAAAGTAACTCAATAAATAAAACCTTGGGAGGACAAAACAATGACCAAATTGAAAATTGGGGTAATCGGATGCGGGAGTATTGCTCAGCATCGTCATTTGCCGGAATATCAAATGAATCAGCAGGTAGAACTGGTAGCCGTTTGTGATATTAATGAAGAACGGGCAAGACAAGTAGCTGAAAAATATGGAGTAAAAGCATATACAAACTATGAGGAGTTATTGCAAAGCGGTGAAGTGGAAGCGGTAAGTGTGTGTACGCCAAACTATCTTCATGCCCCCATCTCTATTGCGGCCCTGCAGGCAGGTGTTCATGTACTGTGCGAAAAACCGATGGCCACATCATCTGAAGAAGCAGAGGCCATGATTGAAGCAGCCAAACAAAGCGGTAAAAAATTAATGATTGCACATAACCAGCGGTTTGTTCCCTCTCATCAAAAAGCCAAACAAATCATTGAAAGCGGAGACATTGGAAAGATTTACAGCTTCCGCACAGCATTTGGCCATGGCGGGCCGGAAGGTTGGAGTGCAGATGGAAAAGAAGGATGGTTCTTTAAAAAGGAACAAGCCTTTATCGGGGCCATGGGCGATTTAGGCGTTCACAAAACAGATTTAATCCGTTATCTTCTGGGAGAAGAAATTACAGAAGTGGCTGCATTTGTAGAAACAAGTGCCAAAGATTTTGCGGATGTAGACGATAATGCCGTCTGTATCTTAAAAACAGAGGAAGGCATTATTGGTACACTGGCGGCAAGCTGGGCCTACACAGCAGGTGAAGATAACTCTACCATTATTTACGGAGAAAAAGCGGTTCTTCGTTTAGAAGATGATCCAGCCTATTCATTGATAGTGCAATATACAAATGGAGAAACAACCAAATATGAGCTTGGTCAAATTCAATCTAATGCAGAAGGAGCCCAGCATAACTCGTATGTTGTGGAACAGTTTGTAAATTCAATTCTACATAACCAGAACCCGCCGGTTAATGGCGAAGAAGGAATGAAATCATTAGAAGTTATCTTGGCAGCATTGAAATCACATGAAACCAAACAAATTGTACGTACGAAAAAAGCTGCAGCAGTTCGTTAAGTAAAACGCACAAGTGAAGATATTGCTGTCAGAGCTTGTCTTCACTTTATTTTCAAAGTAAAGGACATAAATGAAACGGCCTGGATCTTTGTTTACAAAGATCCAGGCCGTTGTATCATATTTTTGCATACTAGATTTATCCAATGCCCCGTTTCGTTTCTTTACAATGGCTGATCTCAATCCAGACAAAAGGTATTATATTCAAAAAACGGATAAAGTCGTTGGAGGAGTTAAATTGATGTATGCAGAAATCGCTATTCCCGCAAACTTGAATGGTGATTTCCAAAGTCTTGTTTGGCATTTAAAGGAGGAAAAATAAATGAAAGAAACAATGAAGCAAGCTAATGAATCATTTCAGCAGGATATCGAAAAAGCAGCAAATAGTCCTTATCGGCTTGGCTACCATATTATGGCCCCGGCTCGTTGGATCAATGATCCAAACGGATTGATTCAATGGAATGGCGAATATCATGTGTTTTACCAGCATCATCCGTTTGATGTAAAGCCGGGTTCAATCCATTGGGGTCATATGAAGAGCAAGGATCTGGTTCATTGGGAGCACTTGCCGATCGCAATTGCGCCGGACGAAGAGTACGACAAAAGCGGCTGTTTTTCCGGAAGCGCTGTAGATAATAATGGGGTGCTGACGCTTGTTTACACTGGCCATGTGGA
>JAPSKG010000115.1 GCA_031177795.1 Domibacillus sp. | reverse complement strand
TTTTCCAGCATAAACGATTCAAACCGGCCGGCAAAAACAGAATCTGTTACTGTTCGTGCTTCTGAATTGCCAAGCTTTGTTTTTGTTTGGCCTTCAAATTGCGGGTCTGGATGCTTAACAGAGATAATGGCCGTTAAACCTTCTCGGACATCTTCTCCAGACAAATTTGTATCCACATCTTTTACCAATCCATTTTTGCGCGCATAATCGTTAATAACACGCGTTAGAGCTGTTTTAAAGCCGGACTCATGCGTGCCCCCTTCATGCGTGCTGATGTTGTTGGCAAAAGAGTAAATATTGCTTGTATAACCATCGTTGTATTGAATGGCCACTTCAACTTGAATACCTTCTCGTTCCCCTTCCATGAAAATCGCTTCTTCATGGAGAACTTCTTTTGTGCGGTTTAAGTGTTCTACGTATGACTTAATCCCGCCTTCGTAATAGTATTCATTTTTCTTTCCGCCTTCTCTTTTATCTTCAAGAGTGATTTTAATTCCTCTGTTTAAGAAAGCAAGCTCACGAAGACGCTGTGCCAGCGTATCGTAGTCGTAAACAAGTGTTTCCGTGAAAATTTCACTATCTGGAATAAAATGAATTTGTGTACCAGTAGTTTCTGTTTCACCGACTACTTTCAAGTCTTCTTGCGGCACTCCTCGTTTAAAGGCCTGGTAATGAATTTTCCCTTCGCGATGCACATATACTTCAAGCATTGTAGACAAAGCATTTACCACCGATGCACCTACGCCATGTAACCCGCCGGATACCTTGTAGCCTCCGCCGCCGAATTTTCCGCCGGCATGAAGAACTGTCAAAATAACTTCAACAGCAGGTCGGCCCATTTTTTCATGAATTCCGACCGGGATGCCGCGTCCATTATCTTTTACGGTAATACTGTTATCTTCTTCAATGATGACATTAATTTCATCACAATAACCGGCCAAAGCTTCATCAATGCTGTTATCGACAATTTCCCATACAAGGTGGTGCAGGCCTCTTGCACTTGTTGATCCGATATACATCCCGGGGCGTTTCCGGACAGCTTCAAGCCCTTCCAGCACCTGTATTTGATTTTCATCATAGGAAGGTGTCGTATTTTGTTGATCCATAGTCAAATCCTGTCACCTTCTCTTTCGGTAAAATAATCTTACTTTATTTGTTTAATCGCACCGCTTGTTACGTTATAAGCAGATGCGGCGTTTAATGTTTCATGTTCAAGACCATCTGTACTCGTTGTAGTTACAAAAGTCTGTACTTTTCCGTGAATTGTATTTAATAAGTGAGATTGACGGTAATCATCCAGCTCTGACAAAACGTCGTCTAACAACAAAATCGGGTATTCGCCGATTTCAGACTTTATTAACTCAATTTCTGCAAGTTTCACAGCAAGCGCAGTGGTCCGCTGTTGTCCTTGAGAACCGAATGTTTGGATGTTTTTTTCATTCACATAAAAAAGAAGTTCATCTCGATGCGGGCCAGTTAATGTAACCCCTCGGTCAATTTCTCTTGTCCGGCTTTTTTGAAAAGTTTCAAAAAGAACAGAGCGAATTTGGTCATCACTTTGCCCTTCTGTTATGCCCGCAGCCGGCTCGTACTTAATAACCAATGATTCAATTCCACGTGAAATGCCTGCGTGAAGCGGGCCAGCCCACTGCTGAAGTAAACGAATAAATTCAAATCGTTTTTTCATCACTTTTACAGCTAGCTCAACCATCTGTTCTGTCAGTACTTCAAGCATTGTTAAGTCAGATGTTTTTTTTGTCTGTAGCTGTTTTAAATAATGATTGCGCTGCTGGAGCACCTTATGGTACAAGCTCAAATCATGCAAATAAACAGGTGATACCTGTCCAATTTCCATATCAATAAAACGCCTTCTCACTTGCGGGCTGCCTTTTACAAGCGTTAAATCTTCCGGCGCAAACATGACTACATTCATATTGCCGATATACTGGCTTAAACGGGTTTGCTCCAAGTGATTGACTTTGGCTTTTTTGCCTTTTTTTGTGATTAACAGCTCAATCGGGAGTGATTGGTGCTTTTTTTGCACTCTCCCCTTTATTTTAGCATATTCCGCTTCCCAGCGAATTAAATCTTTATCATTCGAGGTTCGGTGTGATTTTGCCATAGCCAACACATAAATGGACTCGATTATATTTGTTTTTCCTTGAGCATTTTCACCAATGACGACATTAACGGTATTGCCAAATTCAATGAGGAGCGATTCATAATTCCGATAATTCTCAAGTGCCAGCTGTTCAATGTGCATATTAAAACACCTTCCGCTGGCTGTTAATCGTTTTCTTCCTCGGATCCAAAGCCTACTTCATACACACCGTCACCAGGGATTTCCACTTCGTCCCCTTCATACAGTTTCCGGCCTCTTCGATTATCGATTTCGCCATTCACATAAACATCATGTTCACTTAAATACCATTTTGCTTGCCCGCCAGTTTGAATAATGCCCGCAAGTTTTAAAAATTGGCCAAGTGTAATGAATTCCTCGTTTTCTGTTTTTTTGGTCGTCATATGTTTGTTTCCTCCGTTAAAAAACCTAATACTTTATTTTACCACAAATAAAAAAAAAGCGGAGCGATATGCCCCGCTTTGCCCGCGAACGATCAATATGTACGTACAGGCAAAATTAATTGCAGGGTTGAATCATCATGAAGCGGCCGAATCACAAACGGGCGCATAGCTCCAGTAAACTGAATTTCAATTTCTGTCCCTTCAATTGCTTTTAATGCGTCCATCATATATTTAGCGCTGAATGAAATTTTTAATTCTTCCCCTTCAGACAAAAGGCTGTTGACTTGTTCTGTCACTTTTCCAATTTCAGGAGAATTAGACGAAATTTCAACCGTTCCATCATCGCTGCTGCTCATCTTCACTACATTGTTCCGTCCTTCACGAGCTAACAAAGAAGCTCGATCAACGGCCTGCAAGTATTCTTTTGTATTTAAATCAATTTTTGTTTTGTACTCTTCTGGAATCAACCGGCTTGTATCCGGATAGTTTCCTTCAAGCAACCGTGAAAAGAAAAGCACATGCTTTGAACGGAAAAGCACTTGGTTTTCTGTCATCACTATTTCAACAGGTTCGTTGGAATCATCGAGAATTTTGCTTAGCTCGGTCAAACTTTTTCCTGGAATGACTACATTGTATTCTCCTTGCGGCAATTCATCTGCTGTTGTTTTGCGAAGTGCCAGCCGATGGCTGTCTGTTGCTGTACAAATAAGCGTGCCATTTTCAATCTTCCAGTTTACACCCGTTAAGATAGGGCGTGTTTCTGATGTGGATACAGCAAACACAGTTTGACGAATCAATGTTTTCACAAGATCTGCTGGCAGCTTAAAGACATTTTCGTCATCAATTTGCGGTAAATGCGGATATTCATCTGCATCTTGACCATTCAAGCTAAATTCCGCATGTCCTGAACGAATCAATGTTTGAAAAGAAGATGAAGTTTCAAATTCAATCGTTGAAGCAGGCAACTTGCGGACAATTTCATTAAAAAAACGGGCATTTAATACAACTCCCCCTGTTTCTTCAATCACCGCAATAGATGTTTCTCCCTCTTCTTTCGGAATAAAAGATTCAATTGAAATATCGGAGTCACTTCCTGTTAACGTAATGCCTTCATCCGATGCGTGAATTTTAATTCCCGTCAAAATAGGAATAGTTGTTCTTGAACTCACAGCTTTCAACACGTCTTGCACACTGCTGACAAGACGATCTTTTTGAATGGAAAATTTCATAAGTAGTCCTCCGATACTATATTCATATAACTTTTCTATTAGCGATTCTTTAATTATTTTATATTAAAAAAATAATAGCCGTAGTAGTAGGCTCTGTTAATTTGTGGATAAGTGCAAAAAAACGAAATAAATACAGCCTATCCACATGTGGACAGACTGTTGATGATTGTCCTTTTTTATTCACAGGTTATTAAGCTTTTAAAATCGTAATAATCTCTTTTACTTTTTGGGAAACAGCTGGATCGCTTTCTAAAAGGTTTGAGATTTTTTCATGTGCGTGAATAACTGTAGTATGGTCGCGCCCTCCAAACTCTTCGCCGATTTTTGGCAGCGAAAAGTCTGTTAACTCACGTGATAAATACATAGCTACCTGACGCGGGAATGCAATCGACTTTGTTCTTTTCTTTGCTGTGAAATCTTCAAGACGAATGCCGTATTGCTCACCAACTACCCGCTGAATATCCGGGATTGTCACAACTTTTGGCCGGGCTCCTGGAATAATGTCTTTTAGTGCATCGGCAGCAACAGTTGCATTTACTTCTTTGTTAATTAAAGACGAATAAGCCACAACACGAATAAGAGCGCCCTCAAGCTCCCTGATATTTGTATCAATTTGATTGGCAATATAAAGCATTACCTCATTGGGCACATCAAGGTTTTCAGCGCGTGCTTTTTTGCGCAAAATCGCAATACGGGTTTCAAGATCCGGCGGTGTAATGTCTGTAATTAATCCCCACTCAAATCGAGAGCGAAGCCGGTCTTCAAGAGTCGGGATTTCTTTTGGCGGCCGGTCACTTGAGATAATAATTTGCTTGCTTTCTTCATGCAGCGTGTTGAATGTATGGAAAAACTCTTCCTGTGTTTGTTCTTTTCCTGCTAAAAATTGAATATCATCAATAAGCAGTACATCAACGTTTCGGTACTTGTTCCGGAACTCGACCGCTTTGTTGTCACGAATAGAGTTAATAAACTCATTTGTGAATTTTTCAGAAGATAAATAGACCACTTTTGCCCCTGGATTGTGTTCTAGTACATAGTGTCCGATTGCATGCATTAAATGTGTTTTGCCAAGGCCTACTCCCCCATAGATAAAAAGCGGGTTATACGCTTTAGCAGGCGCTTCAGCCACTGCCAGAGACGCTGCATGGGCAAATCGGTTACCTGACCCAATGACAAAAGTATCAAAAGTGTATTTCGGGTTCAGCATGCTTTGGATAGTGTCCTGTCCGCCCGTTTTCTGTACAGGTGCTTCTTGTTCTGTTCGGTACTTTGGCGGAACATAAGTATCAAAATCATGGACATCTGGTGAAATAAAGTAAACATCCAGCTTTTCCCCCGTTAATTCATCAATAATTTCCGACATCAAATGAGTATAGTGCCCTTCAAGCCAGTCACGATTGAAAAAATTAGGTGCTGCGACCACAATTGCATCTCCATGCAGTGAATGGGCTTTTGTTGACTTTACCCATGTTTCATAGCTTGGTTTACTGATCCTTGTCTGGATTTGCTCCAGTACTTTGTTCCAAAGATCATCAATGTTCTCCATAGAGGCCTCCTTGCTGACTGTCAGTACAGGTTGTTCAATGTTTGTACAACGTAAAAACGATGTATTTTATAAATATTCATGACAATGTTTGTGAATAAATATATAATAAGATGAAAGTAGTTTTTCGACAAAATCTACAGGTTGTGGATAAAAGTAAAAACACCCTGTTTATAGCTTTTCCACATTTTGTCCACAGTTGTGGATAAAATTTACCCGAAAATAAGTTATCCAGAGTGAAAACAAAATAATAATAGCAGAAAAAATAAGGTGTTGCAATGGCTGGAATTAATTATCCACAGGATAAATCAAGGTGTTTAAAAGATTGTCCACAGGGTGAGGACTTGTGAGGGAGCAAGAAAATACTTGTGGATAATGCGAGTATGCTGTCGATTGCTGTCCACAGACAGTGAATGTTCAACAATTTGCGTACTTTGTACAAAGAAAATTCCTTATCAAGAAGACACTGAAATAAAATTGGATCAGCAGGCATTTTAAAATTAAGTTGACAGGATAGACATGCATCCTTATAATTAACAAAGACTGTTTTGAAAATACGAATTTGAAAACCTCGGGGAGGTGTTTTAATATGAAAAGAACGTACCAGCCTAACAAACGTAAAAGAAGCAAAGTTCATGGTTTCCGTGCACGCATGAGTTCAAAAAACGGCCGCCGTGTATTAGCAAGCCGCCGCGCTAAAGGCAGAAAAGTACTATCTGCATAAGACCACTGACCATTTCAGTGGTCTTTTTTTCTAAAGGTCGCTGAATGGTTATTATAGAAAGCAGGTCACAAAGGCATTCCGGCCAAAAGCCGCGAATCCAGCCTTTCGTCCTTACGAATGAAGGAACCAGCAGGTGTCATAATGAAAAAAACATTTCGAATTAAAAAAAACGACGATTTTCAAACGGTCTTCAATAAAGGGAAGTCGTTCGCAAATCGCCAGTTTGTTGTGTACATGTATAAGAAAGAACAAAACGTACCATTTAGGATTGGTTTGTCGGTCAGCAAAAAGCTCGGAAATGCAGTTGTCCGCAACCGCATCAAGCGGTATATCAGGCAAAGCTTCACTGAACTTAAGCCAAATATCCGTCCTGGCTATGACTTTATCGTGATTGCACGCAAACCATCTGTAGAAATGTCATGTGCAGAAGTAAAAGGAAGCCTAATACATGTTTTAAAACTGGCAAGGGCGCTTCAATGAAAAAACTAATTTTTAAATCAATAAGCAAGCCAATGACAGGGGGCGCAACCGCTTGAGCAAAAGAACGCTTTCATTCCTGATTGTGGCTCTTTTTTCTGTGCTGCTAGCAGGCTGCACAGAAGTTAATCAGGATATTACAGCAGAGAGTGAAGGATTCTGGAACGAATACGTCATTTATCCGCTTTCGCAGTTTATTGTTGCTACATCTAATGCAGTTGGAGGATATGGACCTGGAATTATAGTGGTAACAATTATTATCCGGATCATCATCCTTCCGCTTATGATTAAGCAAACAAAAAGCGCCAAAGCAATGCAAACGATTCAACCAGAAATCAAGAAAATTCAAGAAAAATATAAATCAAAAGATGCTCAATCACAGCAAAAGCTGCAGCAGGAAACGATGGCGCTGTTTCAAAAACACGGAGTTAATCCGCTTGCAGGCTGTTTGCCAATTGTTGTTCAAATGCCAATTATTATTGGGCTTTACCAGGCAATTATGCGGACAGGAGAAATTAAAAACCATAACTTCTTATGGTTTGATCTTGGTTCACCAGATATTATTGTTTCAATCCTTGCCGGTGTTTTTACTTTTTTCCAGCAAAAACTAATGATGGCGGGTACTGAAAACCAAAATCCGCAAATGGCAATGATGCTGTGGCTTATGCCAATCATGATTATCGTATTTGGAATCACACTTCCATCAGCGCTTGCTTTGTACTGGGTGG